>JBBSMV010000098.1:0-10401 GCA_038232975.1 Rhodothermales bacterium | reverse complement strand
GAAGGAGACTTTGAGCATCGCTTCGTGGTTGATGTGCGGGCCGGGGCGCGGGGCCGCCACCGGCACCGCCTCATCCGCCGGGCGGCGACGGAGACCGTGGAACGGCTCGGCTGGCAGCGGCCGGAGTCTATCGGCTACGGCGTTCGGCAGACCCTGGAGGCGGCGCGCGCCGAGCGGGCCGACCTCGTCATCGGTCATCAGGAAGTCGGGGTCTACGTCGCGGCGCAGCTTCTGCGCGAGGGCCGCCGCGTCGGGGCCGATATCGAGGACTGGCACTCCGAGGACCAGCTCCTGAGCCAGGCCAGGCGCCCCCGCCGGCTCCTCCGGGACTGCGAGGCGCTCCTCGTGCAGCACGCGGCCCACACGACGACGACCTCGCACGCCCTCGCCGAGGCCCTCGCCACGACCTACGACGCGCACGCTCCGGCGGTGGTCTACAACGCGTTCCCGTGGGCCGACCGGAGCGCCTTGGACGGCCGCACGCTCGACCGGGCGGAGAGCGGACGCGAGCGCCCGTCGCTCCACTGGGTCTCCCAGACGATCGGCACCGACCGCGGCCTCGTCGCGCTCTGCGACGCGCTCGCGCTCGTCGCGCACCCCGTAGACCTCCACCTCCGGGGCCACGTCAGCGACGGCGACCGCGCGTGGCTAGCCGAGCGCTTCCCCGCCGGCCGGGGCCACCGCCTTTTCCTCCACGGTCTCGTCCCGCACACCGAGCTGCTCAGCCGGATCGCCGAGCACGACATCGGGCTGGCGCTCGAGCAGCGCGAGCCGCCTAGCCGAAACCTCACCGTCACGAACAAGATTCTGCACTACCTTCTCGCCGGCCTCGCCGTCGTTGCGACCGACACGGCCGGGCAGGCCGAGATCGCCGCGCAGGCACCCGAGGCTGTAGCCCTGTGCCGCAACGGCGAGGCCGCCAGCCTCGCGGCCGCTCTCAACGCGCTCCTCGCCTCGCCCGGCCGCCTCGCCGCCGCAAAGGCTGCCGCCCTGGAAGCGGCTGCGGCTTATTATAGCTGGGAGCGGCAGGCTCCCGTTCTCTTACGAAGTGTCGAGGAGGCCCTGGACACGTGAGAGCTACCCCCTGCGCTGTCTCCTCACGCGGCGTCCTGTTCCCCCGCAAGCCGTGTGCTCCTAGAAGCCTCTACGCTCCGTGAAACGAGTTCTGATCGTAGCCCCCCACTTCCCGCCGTCGAACCTCGCGGCGGTGCACCGGAGCCGGCTCTTCGCCAAGCACCTGCCCGCCTTCGGCTGGGAGCCGATCATCCTGGCGGTCCACCCGGACTACTACGAGGAGACGCTCGACTGGAACCTCCTCGGCCTCGTCTCGGACGACCTCCGGGTCGAGCACGTCAAGGCCCTCCCGACCCGGCCCCTCCGCATCGTCGGCAACATCGGCGTGCGGGGCTTCGTACCGATGCTCCGGCGGGCGCTCGAACTCATCGACGAGGAGGGGATTGACTTTCTCTACATCACAATCCCCTCGTTTTTCGCCGCCCCCCTGGGCCGCATCATCCACCACCTCCGCGGGGTCCCCTACGGGCTGGACTACATCGACCCGTGGCTCCACAAGGCTCCCGGCTCCGACCAGGTGCTCACGAAGCACTGGGCGAGCCTCCGGCTCGGCGAGCTGCTCGAGCCCGTCGCCGTCAGGGAGGCGTCGCTGATCACGGGGGTCGCCGAGGGCTACTACCGCGACGTGCTCGTGCGCAACCCTCACCTCCGGGGGCGCGTCGTCACCGCGGCGATGCCGTATGGCGGGGAGGCCGACGACCACCACCGCGTCGGGGCGCTCGGCGTGCGTCCCTACCTCTTCGGTGCCGAGCCGGACACCTTCCAGCTCCTCTACGCGGGTGCCCTGCTCCCCCACGCGTTCGAGCCGCTCGACCGGATATGCAGGGCGATGGCGACGAACCGCTCCCTGTTCGAGAACGTCCGGTTCCACTTCGTCGGGACGGGCACCTCGCCGGACGATCCAACGGGCTACAACGTGCGCCCCACCGCCGAGAAGTATGGGCTGTGGGGATCGGTCATCACCGAGCACCCGGCGCGCATTCCGTACCTCGACGTGCTGGCCCACCTCGACGTGGCGGACGCCGTGTTCATTCTCGGCAGCACCGAGCCGCACTACACTCCGTCGAAGGTCTACCAGGGCGTGCTCTCGGAGAAGCCGATCTTCGCGCTCCTCCACGAGGCGAGCACGGCCTGCGCCGTCCTCCGCGAGACGGGAGCCGGGCAGGTCCTAAGCATCTCGGGCGAGGAGGACCTCGGCCAGATCGAGCACGCGTTCGCGCCGGCCTTCGAGGCGTTCCGCCGCTTCGCCGCCGCCTTCGACCCCGCTCAGGTGGACCGGGCGCAGTTCGACACCTACTCGGCGCGGAGTGTGACCCAGACCCTTGCCGAGGCGATGGACCGCGTGCTCGCGCGCGACGTACCGGCGGCACCGTGACCTCGGCTCCCATGCGCCTCGGCGTCCTCGCCACCCACCCGATCCAGTACCACGCTCCGCTCTACCGTGCCCTGGCCGAGCAGCTAGACCTCCAGGTCTACTTCGCCCACCGGCAGACTGCCGCGGGGCAGGCCGCCGCCGGGTTCGGCGTGGCCTTCGAGTGGGACATCCCGCTCCTGGACGGCTACCGCTACCAGTTCCTCACCAACGAGGCGGCTCGCCCGAGCACCGAAGGGTTTCGCGGGTGCAATACGCCCGAGATCGCCGCGATCATCGAGCGGGAGCGCTTCGACGCCTTCCTCGTCACTGGATGGAACAACCAGAGCTTCTGGCAGGCCATGCGCGCCTGCTGGCGGACCGGGACGCCGCTGATGGTCCGCGGGGACTCCCAGCTCGCCACCCCGCGCCGCTGGTGGCTCCGCGCCGCAAAGGAGGGCTTCTATAGCTGGTTCATCCCCCGCTTCGACGCCTACCTCGTCGTCGGCGAGCGAGCCAGGGAGTATTACCTGCACTATGGAGCCGACCCGGCGAAGATGTATTTCGTGCCGCACTTCGTGGACAACGCGTGGTTCCGCGCGCAGGCAGCCGCTGCTCGTCAGCATGGTCCAGACATACGGGCAGGCCTGGGGATCAGCGCCGAGGCGGCTGTGCTCCTGTTCGTCGGTAAGTTCATCCCGAAGAAGCGCCCGGCCGACGTGATCACCGCCGCCGACCGGCTGTACTGTTCGGGCCACCAGGTCGAGGTCCTCTTCGTCGGCTCCGGCGAACTGGAGGCGTCGCTCCGCGACGCTGCGGAGCAGGCAGCCGTCCCGGTCCACTTCGCCGGGTTCAAGAACCAGTCGGAGCTGCCGGCCTACTACGCGGCGGCGGACCTGCTCGTGCTGCCGTCCGACGGAGGCGAGACCTGGGGCCTCGTCGTCAACGAAGCGATGGCGTGCGGGCTGCCGGCCGTCGTCTCCGACGCCGCCGGGTGCGCGCCGGACCTGATCGACGCCGGCCGCACAGGATTTACGTTCGCCCTCGGGGAGGTGAAGGCACTCGAAGAGGCGCTGGAACAGATGTTGCTCCGGCTGGGAGAGCCTGCGCTTCAAGACGCGCTCGCAGCGAAGATGCAGGCGTACTCGCTCGAGGCGGCTCTCGAAGGTATCAGTCGCGCCACCGAGGAAGTGGGACGCCGGGCCTACGTTAACGGCCCTGCCGCGCCGAGCCGGCCGGGCCCGTAGGGAAATGCGAACTTTGCCCTCGGCGCGCAGTAGAGAACGCCATACGTCACGGAAGCCCGGAGAACAACCTTTTGAAGCGGTCTAGCTCTTCCCTCACCTATCGCGGCTCACTCGCTGATCCTCAGGAGACAGGCGTGCCGTCAGGTCTCATGGCTGCCTTCGTGGGGGCCGCCTTCCTCGGCCTGTTCACGGCAAATCCCTTGTTGACGGCGGCATGTTTTCTCGTGCTGCCCGTGTTTTTCAAGCTGTTCTGGAATCCGGGGGAAACGCCCGTCCTTCTCTTCGCTCTAGGGTTCCAGTGGGTGCAGGTGGCAGCAAAAGTCATCCACGCGGACATGGCAGGGGTGCTCGTATACGAGCTGCCTTTAGCAGTAGGAAGTCCCGTAGTAACAGAAACCATAACGGAGACTATTTACCTGAGTCTGCTGGGCCTGATCGTCCTGGCAATCGGGATGCGGGTCGGAATACGAAAGCTACGCCCCGCCATGCCCGCCCAGCGAGCAGCCGAGGCGATGGAGTTCTCTCCCCAGCGGCTCTTTCTCCTCTACCTGATAGGAGCGGCAGGGTCTACCGTGCTGATGTCACTGGCCTGGGCCATCCCGTCAGCCTCGCAGCTCCTGAGCGGAATTGCCGTCGTCAAGTGGGTGTTCTTCTGTCTGCTCGGCTATGTGGTGCTCGAGCGCAAACAGAACTATGCTTACTTTGCCGTTGCCCTGCTCATCGAGTTCATCGGGGGGATCGGATTTTTCTCGGAGTTCAAGACGGTGATATTCATTAGCCTCATCGTCCTGTTCACGATCTATACTCGGTTCAAGCCGAAAACTATAGCAATCGGTGCTGTCGCTTTTGTGGTGCTGGTGGTTCTGGGCCTGGCCTGGGTGAGCGTAAAGGACCAGTACAGGGAGTACCTGAATCAGGGTACAGGGACGCAGGCGACCCTCGTGTCTCAGTCCGAACAGATCATGGGCTTAGCTCGACTCGTAAAGCAGCTTACTGCTGAGGACCTCTTCCTTGCGGTCGATCCCTTCCTCTCGCGGGTCGCTTATGTGGATTACTTTTCGGTCTCGATGGACTACGTGCCGGCCGTCCTTCCTCACGAGAGAGGTCGGCTGTGGGGGATCAGCATCGAGCACATTTTGAAACCGCGTGTCTTGTTTCCCGACAAGCCTCCTCTCATTGCGGACTCTGACCTGACGATGCGCTACACGGGTCTCAAGCTCGCCAGTACGGAGGAGGGAACATCCATCAGCCTAGGCTACATGGGAGAGAGCTATGTAGACTTCGGAAAGATAGGTATGTTTTTCCCCATTTTCCTGTTAGGATTCACCTGGGGATTCATGTACTATCTTTTTAGGTCCCGCACACAAACGCTCCTGACAGGGTATGCTTTTGCCACGGCGCTCCTGATTAACGCATATAAGCTCGAAATAGCTAGTGGCAAAGTTTTAGGAGGCGTTGTTTCCAAGTTTATAGTCCTGTTCATAGTTCTCAAGTTCATAGAGCCTACCCTTGTGGCGTGGCTGCGCGAGGGGCGACAGACACAGCAGAAGCGCAAATCTCCTCTAGAACCCGTCGCCGGGTAGACTCCAGCTCCAGGCGGCGAGGGGTAGACCGGGGAGCCGACGGGTTGATCGGATGCGACCCGAGCGGAGGGCGGACCGGGCAACCAATCGCCGCGCTACCCCAGGGCGGCGTCCCTAGCAGAAACAGCGTGACCGTCATCCATACCATCAACAGTCTCCGTAGGGACGGCGGCGGGCCAAGCCGGAGTGTGGCCGCGCTCTGCTCGAATGTCGTGCTCGCAGCGAAGCGGGCGGGGGTGCCGAGCGCGGTGTTCCCCTCGGGCGGGCTGCCGGGGCTGAGGGCGGAGGCACTGAGAGCAGGGCTGCGGCGCTACATCGGGATGGAGCAGGCGAGCTGGCCGAGGCGCAGGCGGCGCGCGGCGCGCGGCTGCCTCGGCATCGTGGAAGAGGCGTTCGCGCAAGCGTGGGAGCAGACATTCGCGGAGACTCGGTGACGACAGCCACCAGAGCATCGGCAGCCGACGCTGAGGTCGTAGCCCGGCCCGGCCCGGTTCGCGCCGTCCACACTGTATCGAGCCTTCAGGCCGCCCTCGGCGGGCCGAGCCGGAGCGTGACCGCGCTGTGCAGCGCCCTCGCCGACCGGGGCGTCGACGTCGAGATCGTGACGCGGGAGGAGAGTGCCGACCTCGTCCGGCCCGACGACAGCGTCCGCATTCGTTTCGTGGATGAGGGGCCGGCGTGGCAAGCGCTCCGACCCCGAAGCAGCGCGCTCGTGCAGGGGCTGACGGCGGCACTCTCCGCCGGCCCGCCCGGCGCGGCGGTGCTCCACGACCACGGGCTGTGGCTCCCACAGCACCGGCTCGCCGCCGCCGCCGCCGCGTGGAGTGGGGTGCCCCTCGTCGTGAGCGTCCGGGGGATGCTCTCGCCGTGGGCGCTCCGGCAGAACCGCCTGAAGAAGAAGGTCGCGTGGACGCTCTTCCAGCGGCGCGTTCTGGCCGCCGCTGCGCTCCTCCATGCCACCTCGGAAGAGGAGGTCGAGAATGTCCGCCGGCTCGGGATCCGCCGGCCGGTCGCGCTCATCTCCAACGGCGTGGACGTACCGGAGCAGACGCGGACGTTGTCGGAGGGTCGCCGCTCGCGGCAAGCTCTTTTCCTCGGCCGCCTCCACCCGGTGAAGGGGCTGCTGAACCTCGTCCGGGCGTGGGCACAGGTGCGGCCCGAGGGCTGGGAGCTCGTACTCGCCGGACCAGACGACGACGGCCACCGCGCCGACATCGAGCAGGCGGCGCGGGCCCTGAGGGTTGCTCCTGCGGTCCGATTTACCGGGACCGTAGGGGACGACGAGAAGTGGGACCTCTACGCCGACGCCGACCTCTTCGTGCTCCCGAGCCACAGCGAGAACTTCGGGATCGTCGTCGCCGAGGCGCTCGCGGCGGGCGTGCCCGCCCTCACCACGAAGGGAACGCCGTGGCAAGACCTCGAAACCCATGCCTGCGGGTGGTGGGTCGAGGTCGGGGCCGAGCCGCTGGCGCAGGCGCTGGCCGAGGCCACGAGCGCCTCCGACGAGCGGCGGCAGGCGATGGGCGCGCGCGGCCGTGCGCTCGTCGAGCAGCACTACTCGTGGGCGCACGTCGCCGACGAGATGGCGGCCGTCTACGCGTGGCTCCTCGGGCAGGGCGAGCGCCCGGACTGCGTGGTGCTGTAGCAGTGGGGCGCGGTGAAGCAGGGATGCCCGGCGTTGCTACCTTCCGGGCACGGCGCTTGCATCGCGTGCGGCTCCGCCCTGCAAGAATCTCCTCTCCCCGATCTCTACCGACGTGCTCGACGGCGGCATCACCCCTCTCATCCTCACCTTCAACGAGGAGGCCAACATCGGCCGCGTGCTCGAGCGGCTGACGTGGGCCGCGCGCGTCGTCGTGCTCGACAGCTTCAGCACCGACGCCACGCTCGCCATCGCCCGGCGCTTCCCGAACGTGGACGTCGAGCAGCGCGCCTTCGACAGCTTCGCCGGGCAGTGCAACTATGGCCTGTCGCTCATCGAGACCGAGTGGGTGCTCTCGATGGACGCCGACTACGTGTTGACCCCGGCGCTCGTCGCAGAGATCGCCGCGCTCCCGGCCGAGCCGGAGGTGGACGGCTTCGAGGTCGGCTTCACCTACTGCATCGGCGGGAAGCCGCTCCGGGGGACGCTCTACCCACCGCGCGTGGTCCTCTACCGCCGGGCAGCGGCGTCTTACCGGCAGGACGGGCACGCCCACCGCGTCGAGATCGAAGGCGCGGTCGGCGCGCTCGCCGGGCTGATTCAGCACGACGACCGCAAGCCGCTCGGCTCGTGGCTGGCGGCGCAGCAGAAGTACGCGGTGCAGGAGGCCGACAAGCTGCTAGCCGCGCCGCCGGAGGCCCTCGGCCTCGCCGACAGGCTCCGGCTCAAGGGCGGCCTCGCCCCGGTCCTCGCGCCGCTCTACGCCCTCTTCGCCAAAGGCGGCATCCTCGACGGCACGGCGGGCTGGCAGTACGCGCTCCAGCGCACCTACGCCGAGATTCTTCTCGCGCTGCACTTATTTGAGCGCCGGAACTGGACGATATCTTCTCCACAGCCCGAGCCTGAAGCAGGCGCTGCGGCCCCACCCGCTTTAAATAACTCCGCGAAGTAGATGGTCATTCTCGGTATCAACGCCTACCACGGCGACGTCTCCGCCGTGCTCCTCCGCGAGGGGCAGCTCGTGGCCGCCCTCGAAGAGGAGCGCTTCCGCCGCGTCAAGCACTGGGCCGGCTTCCCGACCCTCGCCATCCGGCGCTGCCTCGAGATCGCCGGCCTCACCGGGGCCGACGTCGACCACGTCGCCATCAGCCGCGACCCGAAGGCGAACCTCCTCAAGAAGGGCCTCTTCACGCTCAAAAACCGGCCGGACCTCCGCCTCATCCTCGACCGGGTGCAGAACTCGCGCAAGGTCCGCGACCTCCACACCCCGCTCGCCGACGCGCTAGGGGTCGGGAACGACAGGCTGCCGGAGATCCACTACGTCGAGCACCACCCGGCCCACCTCGCGAGCACGTTCTTCGTCTCGCCCTTCGAGGAGGCCGCCGTCTGCGCCATCGACGGCTTCGGCGATTTCGTGAGCACCTCGACCGCGCTCGGGCGCGGCAACCGGCTCGACATCCTCGACAAGGTCTACTTCCCGCACTCGCTCGGGATGCTCTACACGGCCATCACGCAGCACATCGGCTTCCTCAACTACGGCGACGAGTACAAGGTGATGGGCCTCGCGCCCTACGGCAAACCGACGCGCGTGGACGACCTTCGCCAGCTCCTCACGCTCAAAAAAGGCGGCACGTTCGAGCTGGAGCTGAAGTATTTCCGGCACTGGAGCGAGGGCGTCGAGATGGAGTGGGACGAGGGCTACCCGACCCTCGGCAAGGTCTACACGGCGGAGCTAGAGAAGCTGCTCGGCCCGGCGCGCCACCCCGACGACGAGGTGACCGGCGTCCACGAGGACCTGGCGCGCTCGCTCCAGGCGGTCTATGAAGAGGCCGCCTTCCACATCCTCAACGAGCTGTGGGAGCGCACCCGGCAGCCGCGCCTCTGCCTCTCCGGCGGGTGCGGGATGAACTCCGTTGCCAACGGCAAAATCCGGGCGCACACGCCGTTCGAGGAGGTCTACATCCAGCCTGCCGCTGCCGACAACGGGACCGCGCTCGGCGCGGCCTTCTGGGTCTGGAACCAGGAGCTGGGCCAGCCGCGCAGCTTCGTGATGGAGCACGGCTACTGGGGCACCTCGTACCCCGACGCGGACGTGACCCCAATCGTCGAGGCGCGCGACGACGAGGCGTGGACCTACACCTGGGAGCGCTACGACACGGAGGCCGAAACCATCGAGGCGACGGCCGACCTGCTCGCCGACGGGAACGTGGTCGGCTGGTTCCAGGGGCGGATGGAGTGGGGCGCGCGCGCGCTCGGCAACCGCTCGATCCTCGCCGACCCGAGCCGGGCTGACATGCGCGACCTGATCAACCTCAAGATCAAGTTCCGCGAGCGCTTCCGCCCGTTCGCCCCGTCGGTGGCCGAGGAGGCGCTCCACGACTACTTCGAGGACGCCGCGCCCGCGCCGTTCATGCAGCAGGTCTACCAGGTCCGCCCCGACAAGCGCGACAGCCTGCCGGCGATCACGCACGTCGACGGCAGCGGCCGGATCCAGACCGTCAGCGCCCGCCAGAACCCGACCTACCACGCCCTCATCACCGCCTTCGGCGAGCGCTCCGGCATCCCAATCCTGCTCAACACCAGCTTCAACGAGAACGAACCCATCGTGGACACGCCGGAGCAGGCGCTCGACTGCTTCCTCCGCACGCGGATGGACGTGGTGGTGATCGGCAACACGGTGATCCGGCGGCAGCCCGTCGAGGCCGCCGCGTCGGTCAGTGAGCGCGAGGCGTAATCGACTCCTAGAGTGCTTTGCACTCAGGTGTGGGCGGATGGGAGCTCGGGAGGGGGTCCTTGTAGCGGGACCACGACCTTCCCCAGACGCCTGCACACCCCTACTCCGCACTGAAACATACGCTAGCGCCGCAGCCTCCTAGGTCTTGGCCGCTCGCCTTCGACGCCGCTCACCCAAAAGCTTCTGAGTCCGATGACGGACGTCTGCATCATCGGGGCGGGGGCGGCTGGCCTCGCACTGGCCCACCGCCTCGCCGCGTCCGGGCACTCGCTCGTCGTGCTCGAAGGCGGGAGCCGGGAGCCGCAGACGGAGCTGGAGGACACGTACCGGGCAGAGGAGATCGCCGGCTTCGCGCACAGGGGCATCCACGAGGGCCGGTTCCGCGCGCTCGGCGGCACGACGACCCGATGGGGTGGTCAGCTCTGGCCGTGGGAGCCGTATGAGTTCGAGCCGCGCGCGTGGGTGCCGGGGTCGGGCTGGCCCATCGGGTACGCCGAGGTGGCACCGTACTACCCGGCGGCGCTGTCGCTGCTGAACGTCGCGCCGGACCATTTCCACCGCTCCGGTTGGCCGTCGCGCGGCGTCACGCTTCCCGCGCTCGACCCCGACCTCTTCGTCTACAAGTTCTCGAAATGGGCGGCATGGCGGCACCGCAACATGGGCCGCACGCTCGGCCGCCGGCTTCTGAAAACGCCCGGCGTCACGGTGCGCCTGGAGACGACGGCCGTGGAGCTCGTCCTCGACCCGGACGGCGAGCGCGTCGAGGCGGT
>JBBSMV010000097.1:0-10433 GCA_038232975.1 Rhodothermales bacterium | reverse complement strand
TCAGGCTCGCACGAGGTCACGATTTTGCTCTCGCAAGGCGCGCGAGAAGCCAGATGCCGGTGCATCGGGCGACGAGTGCCACGCAGCGAGGGCGGAATCTGGCCCGTGAGAGCCGATCTGGGTGAATGTCCACACGCCCTAACGAGGCCGTCGCGCTCTGAGCCAACCCGTAGGGGCGATGGGCTGCGCCGAGCCTCCGAGACGAGTCTCTTCGGGTTCCTTGTAGTCGCCCGAGGGTTAGCACCACCGTCTCACCGTCCACCGTCTACTGAGGAAGGCTGGCGAGGAGCTGCCGGCCGCCGGTGTGGGTCGGGTAGAGCGCGAGCAGCGAGGTCACCGTCCGGCGGGCGTCGGCGTAGCGGCGGCTCAGGGCGTAGGCCCCGCTGAGGTTGTAGAGCGTCTGCGGGTTCACCGGGTCGAGGTCGCGGGAGCGCTCCAGGAGGGCGATGGCCTCGGCGGTGCGGCCCCGTTCGAGGGCAATCGCGCCGAGCATCGAGAGGGGGACGACCGGCGTGTCGTCGCGCCGGGCGGCCTCCTCGAAGTAGTGCTCGGCCTCGTCGAGCCGGCCGGCGCGGAGGTGGAGGCCGGCCAGGCCGAGGTAGGGCTCGGCCAGCATGGGGTAGGACGCGATCATGGCCTCGCGGGCCTGCACCGCGTGGCGGTCGTCGCCCTCCTGCTCGTAGTAGGTCGCCAGCTCCTCGGTCGCCTCTAGCCACGTCTCCTCGCTCTGGTAGAGCGCCCTCACGATCCGGTCGAACTCGGTCCGCACGGTGAGGGTGTCGAGGCGGCGGCGGGGCGCGTCGCGGGGCTGGAACGGCCAGTCGCCCATCAGCTTGCGGACCCGGAGGAGGCCGACGAGCGAGTCGGCAGGCGTGAGGAGCAGGTCGCGCCGGGCCTCGGCGTCGGGCACGGCGCGGGTCCAGTCGCCGATGAAGGCGGCGTCGCGGAGCGCGTCGTAGAAGGCATCGGCGATGAGGAAGGTGCCGTCAACGGTGGGGTGGAGGTGCTCGAGCATGTGCTCCTTGCCGACGATCCCGCCCGGCGCGGCGCGGCGGATCGCGGCCTGGGCGTCGACGAGCGTCGCACCGTAGGCGGCGGCCTCGTCGCGGATGATCCGGTTGAACGCTTCGGGGGCGCGGAAGCGGAGCGCGTCGCGGTCTTTTGCTGCGAGGTAGGCCGGAAGCGCCGCCGCCGTATCGCCTGAGGTTTCGCGTGCCCGGCCGAGGGCGTAGAACCCGTCGGCCGCCAGCGAGTCGGTCTGCACGGCCGTCTCCAGCGCTCGGCGTGCCGCAGCGGCGTCGCCCCGGCGGAGGGCCTCGACGCCGGCACGGTAGGTGCGCTGCCACGCCGCCTCGTCCGTGTCGGCCTCGAAGACGGTCTCGAAGGGCCGCTGGTCGCGCTCGTTCGAGGCAATCGTGGCGATGAAGATGGGGATGCCGGCGCGCTCGTAGGTCGCCAGCAGGTCCGAGAGGTTCGAGCGGAATTGCCGCAGGCCGAGGGCGTACTCCGGCGAGCCGTAGGGGATCACCTGCTCGCCCACCATGCGCGCCATCAGCGTGCCCTGCTCGGCCTCGCCCGCCTCGCCGCCGACCAGCCCGACCGCCCCGGCGAGCGCGTCGCGGAGGAGCTGCACCGTGCGGAAGCGCCGCAGCCGGAGGTACGTGTTGACGAGGCCCCGGAACCGCCCGAGCGACTCCGTCGAGCCGACCCCGAGCGCGCCGTAGTATTCGTTGTGCCCGGCGTAGATCAGCACCGCGTCGGGCTGCTGCGCGATGATCTCGTCGGCGAAGTCGAGGAGGGTGTACGAGTTGACGGCCGCCATCGCCGTGTTGACGACCTCGATCTTGCGCTCGGGGAAGGTCTGCTGGAGGCGGTGCTCCAGCATCCGCGAGAACGCGCCGCCGTGGTAGAACGGGAAGCCCGCCGCCGTCGAGCCGCCCTGCACGAAGAGGCGGACCTCGCGCGCGCCCTTCTCGGCGTCGAACACGTCGTGGAGCGCCGTCGGGACGGTCTCCTGCGCGAAGTAGCGCCGGGCGACCTCGCGGTTCTGGACGAGGTACTCCGGGTAGCCTTCGATGGGGACGAAGAGCGGGTAGTCGGCCCCGTAGCCCGCCAGCCGAAGGCCGCCTTCGAGGAGCGCGAAGAACAGCACCGGGAGGAGGAGCATCGCGCCGGTGAACACCAGCCGGCGCGGCCCGGCCGCACGAGGGGGGGAGGTGCTCATGCGCGCGGCTACCGCGAGCCGGCCGGCTCTTTCTCGGGGACCGACTCCGGCGTGAGCGGAGGCTGGCTGTCGCTCGGGGTCTCCCCTGGCGGGCGGCGCGGCGGCGTCGGGTCCAGCTCGGCGAGCTTGGCGCGCTCGATCAGGCCGTAGACGACGTAGATGCCGAGCAGGACGCTCGTGCCGGCGATGCCGATCGCGCTGAAGAGCCGGAGGTCGGCCCCGGCGACCGAGAGCACGGGGTTGCCGAGAAAGAAGACGACCGTGTTGGCCGCGATCATGAAGAGGCGGAGCTCCGTCGGCCCCGCCCCGGCGAACGAGATCTTGAACACGTCGCGCGAGATCGTCACGAGGTTGACGTGGATCATCATCAGGTAGTAGGCGACGATGAGGAAGAGCGCCACCGAGAGCTCCATCAGCGGCGAGAGGCCGAGGCCGACGAAGATCAGGAACGTCGAGACCGCGTCGCTCTGGTGGTCGACGTAGAAGCCGTAGCGCTCGCGGCGGATATTGCGGACGCGGGCGAGGGTGCCGTCGAGCGAGTCGCCCCACCAGTGGACCACGAAGCCGGCCGAGGCGACCCACAGCCACGCCAGGCTGTACTGCGTGAGCACGTAGGAGCCGCCGATCACGACGGCCGAGACGAGGCCGATGAGGGTGAGCTTGTCCGGCGTCATCCACCCCGGCAGGCGGCGGGCCATGCGCGGCAACGCCCACTGCTCGAACCGCGCGAGGGCGATCTTGTTGACGCGCTCTTTGGGCTGGGCTTTTTCCATCGCGTGGGAGAGAGGGCCGGCGCGTGGGAGAGAGGGCCGCTAGGGTACCGCTCAGAGCGAGCGAAGTGCCCGGTCGAGGTCGTCCCGCAGGTCGTCGAGGTCTTCGACGCCGACGGAGAGGCGGATGAGCGAGTCCGACAGTCCCGCCGAGAGGCGTTCTTCCAGCGGCACCGAGGCGTGCGTCATCGAAGCCGGGTGGCTGATCAGGCTCTCGACCCCGCCGAGGCTCTCGGCGAGCGCGAACACGCGCGTCGCCTGCATCACCCGGACTGCGTTCTCGACCGTGTCGTCGGCGAGATTGAACGAGACCATGCCGCCGAAGTCGCGCATCTGCCGGGCCGCCACCGCGTGGCCGGGGTGCGAGGCGAGGCCGGGGTAGCGGACGTGCCCGACCGCCGGGTGCTCGTCGAGGAAGTGGGCGACGCCGCGCGCGTTCTCGCAGTGGCGCGCCATGCGGAGGTGGAGCGTCTTGGTGGCCCGGAGCACGAGGAAGCAGTCCATCGGTCCCGGCGCGGCCCCGGCGGCCTTGATCTGGAACCGGAGGTGCTCCGCCCAGCCGGGGTCGCTCGTCAGCGCCGCCCCGCCGACCACGTCGGAGTGCCCGCCGAGGTACTTCGTCGTCGAGTGGACCACGAGGTCGGCCCCGAGCGCGAGCGGCTGCTGGAGGTAGGGCGAGGCAAAGGTGTTGTCCACGACGAGGCTCGCGCCCTTCGCCTTCGCCACGTCCGCCACGGCGGCGATGTCCACGATGTGGAGGAGCGGGTTGGTTGGCGTCTCGGCCCAGACCAGCCGCGTGGCGTCGGTACAGGCGGCTCCCACCGCGTCGGGGTCGGTCATGTCCACGAACGAGAAGCGCAGGCCGAACGGCTCGAAGACCTGGCGCATCAGGCGGTAGGTCCCGCCGTAGAGGTCGTTGCCGGCCACGACGTGGTCGCCGGGGCGGAGGCGCTTCAGGACGGCGTCGACGGCGGCGAGGCCGGAGGCGAAGCAGACGCCCTCGGCCGCGCCTTCGAGCGAGGCGAGGTTGGCCTCGAGCGCCGAGCGCGTCGGGTTCGAGACGCGGGCGTACTCGTGGCCTTTGTGCTGGCCCGGCGCGGCCTGCACGTAGGTCGAGGTGAGGTAGACCGGCGTCATGATCGCGCCCGTGGTGGGGTCCGGCTCCTGGCCGGCATGCACGGCGCGCGTGCCGAAGCCGAGCGCGGCGTCGGCGGTGGGGTGACCGTTGGCGGTCGTTTTCGCGTCGGCGGTAGGGGGCATGAGAGCGTGATTCGTGTTACGTGATTCGTGACCAGGCACAACTGTCGGGATGCGTTCACGCATCACGAATCAAAAAACGGGAGCGCAGGTCAACCGCGCCCCCGTCCCGGTTCCGAGAGAGCGGGGAGCTAGTTGATGTCCATGCCGGCGCACTCGGCGGCGTCGGCGGCCTTGTCAGCCTGGTTCAGCGCGGCGTAGACCTGGAAGAGCGCGCGGCAGATGTCGGCGGCGTCCTCGCCCCCCGCCTCGGTCAGCTCGCGGGCGCGTTCGAGGTTCGGCAGGGCCTGGCCGAGGAGCGCCTGCCGCTCGGCGAGCGCCGCGTCCACGTCGGCCTGGGAGCCGCCCGCGTCCTCGAGCTCCGAGATTTGCTCGTTGAAGCTGGCCGCTTTGTTCTGGTAGGCCGCGCCGAGGTTGTAGTAGGCGTTCGCGTTCTGGGGGTCCAGCTCGGCCGCGCGCGTGAGCTGGGTAACGGCCTCGTCAAAGCGCCGGGCCTGGAGGAGGAACGAGCCGTAGTTGTAGCGCAGCACCGGGTCGTCGGGCTTGCGCTCTACGGCCGTGGCGTAGCGGGCCAGGGCCTCGTCAGGGTTGCCCTCGGAGCGGCCGTAGGCGTTGAGGATTTCGGTCTGCAGCTCCTCGTTGTCCGGGAACATGGCCTGGCCCTCTTCGAGCACGGCCAGCGCGTCGGCGGCGCGGCTGTCGGCGAGGTAGATGCGGCCGAGGTAGATGTAGGCCTCGGCGCTGTTGGCCCCCTTGTCAATCGCCATCTGAAGGGGTTCGGCGGCCTCGGCCGAGCGGTCAGCGGCGATCAGCGCGAGGCCCTGGTTGAGGTAGCCCGCCGACGAGTCGGGCAGGAGCCTGGTCGCGTTGGCGAAGGCGGTGGCGGCGTCCTCGTAGGCCGAGGGGTCCTCGGCGGCGCGGCGGAACGCGCTCGCGCCCCGGTTCATCTCGAAGCCCCACGCCACCTGGAGCCGGTTGTCGATCTCGGCGGCGTCGTAGCCGTTGGCGCGGGCACCCTCGTAGGCGGTCTCCATCTCGGCGATGAGGTCGGCGCGCGCGGCGGCGTCGTCCGTGATGCCCTCGGCCTTGAGCCGGTAGGCTTCGCCGCGCAGGAAGAGCGCCTCGGCGTTGGCAGGGTTGGCTTCGAGGGCGGCCCCGGTGAGATCGAGGACGCGGTCGTAGTCCTGGTTACGCATCTCGAGCTTGGCACCCGTCACGTTCGGGTCGCTGCCGCAGCTGTCAGCCCCGGCGACGAGGAAGGCGACGGCGACGAGGCCGAGCACGAGCGGGAACCGCAGGGCGGGAAGGCGGGCGGGGAGACAGAAGGCGTTCATGACAATGCAGGGCAGGTGGCGGAGAGGGCGGAGGGGCGGGCGCAGAGGCGTCGAGGGCGCTTGCGGCCCACTTTCTAAGCTACCACTATCTTTATGAATGGACAACTCCGGCTGTTCCGCGCGGCCGAAAGTGGGACCTCTCTGTTCCTTCACCGGCCTGCCGGAACGTGCCGCCCGGTCCCGCGTGTCCCCGCCCGATAGAAGGGTAAGCTCACAGAAGAAGCTCACAGAAGGATGAGGGAATGAGAGGGCACTGCGCCAAGCGCTCAGCGGCGTGATCTTTCCCTTCAGCCCGTGTCCATGAAGCCGACAAACGCTCCACCGATGGCCCCAACGATGACGACGAACGCCCCTCGCACGGCACGGAAGACCGCGGTCCCGGCCAGCCTCCGCGCCTTTCTCACCGGCCTGATCGACTATGCCGGGCTGTTCCCGCCGGCCCGCCTGCCGCTGGAAGAGGCCGTCCCCAACTTCGCCGCCTACCGCGCGAGCGCCGACGCCTGGATGCTCGGGCGCTTCATCTGCCCTGCCCAGCGCCTGGCCGACCTCAGCGCCTTCGCCGACCTGTTCACCGAGGACGCGCCGTTTCCGGTCTCCGTGCTCGGCTCCGGCGGGACCGACGCCGAGAGCTTCATGCGCGCCTTCGGGGCCGACCTGGAGGCCGTGCGCGCTGTCGAGGAGCGGCACCCCGTCTGCGCCGACCTACTCGAGGTCCGCCTGCCCGACAGCGTCGCCGAGGCCGGGAGCGACGCCGTGGCGAGCGTGCTGCTGCGCGTCGCCGACGCCGTGGCCGAGGCGGGGGTCGCCTTCGAGCGGATGCACGTCGAGGCGGCCTTTGCCGGGGCGTGGCGCGAGACCGTCGGCGGGACCGTCACGGCGCTGGCCCGGCACAACGTCGGCGGCGGGCCGCCGGTCGGCTTCAAGATGCGCTGCGGCGGCGTCCGGCCCGACGCCTTCCCGACGCCCGAGCAGGTCGCCTTCGTGATCGCCACGTGCCGCGACGCGGGCGTGCCCTTCAAGGCGACGGCCGGGCTGCACCACCCGGTCCGCCACTACGACCGCACGACGGAGGCGATGATGCACGGCTTCCTCAACGTCTTCGGGGCCGGGGTGCTCGCCCACGCGCTGAACCTCAGCGAGGCCGCCGTGCGCCAAGTGCTGCGCGGCGAGTCCGTCAAGTCGTTCATCTTCGACGAGAGCGGCTTCGCCTTCCAGGACCTCGGCATCAGCACCGAGCAGGTCGCGCGCGCCCGCGACGCCTTCGCCCTCTCCTACGGAAGCTGCTCCTTCGACGAGCCGCGCGACGACCTCCGCGAGGCGGGCCTGTTGTAAGAACGGAAGAGAGGAGGAAGGGAAGAGCGGAAGATTTCAGGACTCACCGCCAAGCCATTCTTCCACTCTTCCCCGCTTCCACTCTTCTCCGCTTCCAGACATGAACGCCACCCACGACCCCGCCCTCCGCTCGTTCATCGAGGTGGACCCGGACTCGCCGTTCCCGATCCAGAACCTCCCGTTCGGCGTCTTCAGGCGGAAGGGCGGGCGCATGGCGCGCGTCGGCGTGGCGATCGGGGACTACGTGCTGGACCTGGCGGTGCTCGAGGCGCGCCGGCTCTTCGACGGCGAGTACCTCGCCGGGCGGCGGCCGTTCTCGCAGTCCACGCTGAACCCGTTCATGGCCCTCGGCCGCCCGGCGTGGCGCGAGGCGCGGCGCACCGTGCAGGCCCTCCTGCGCCACGACACCGCGACGATCCGCGACGACGAGGTGCTCCGCGAGCAGGCCCTCGTCCCGCGCGCCGAGGTGGACATGCTGATGCCGGCCGAGATCGGGGACTACACCGACTTCTACTCGTCGCGCCAGCACGCCACCAACGTCGGGGCCATGTTCCGGGACCCGGAGAACGCGCTGCTGCCGAACTGGCTGCACCTGCCCGTCGGCTACCACGGGCGGGCCTCGTCGGTCGTCGTCAGCGGCACCGACGTGGTCCGGCCCCACGGCCAGCTCAAGCCGAGCGACGACGAGCCGCCGGTCTTCGGCCCCTCGCGGCTGCTCGACTTCGAGCTGGAGCTGGGCTTCTTCGTCGGCCCCGGCACCGACCTCGGCCGGCCGGTCCCGATTGGCGAGGCCGACGAGCACATCTTCGGGTTCGTCCTGGTCAACGACTGGAGCGCGCGCGACATCCAGAAGTGGGAGTACGTCCCGCTCGGGCCGTTCCTCGGCAAGAGCTTCGCCACCAGCATCAGCCCGTGGGTGGTCAGCGCCGAGGCGCTCGAGCCGTTCCGCGTCGCGGGCGAGCCGCAGACCCCGGAGGCGGGCAACCCGGAGATTCTGGACTACCTCAGGCAGGACGGCAAGCGCGCACTCGACCTCCACCTCGAGGTCAGCCTCCAGCCCGACGGCGCGGCCGGCCCGACGACGATTGCCCGCTCGAACGCCCGCAACCTCTACTGGAGCCCCGAGCAGCAGCTCGCCCACCACACCGTGAACGGCTGCAACGTCCGCCCCGGCGACCTGATGGCGAGCGGCACCATCAGCGGCGAGGACAAAGGCTCCTACGGCAGCCTGCTCGAGCTGAGCTGGCGCGGCACCGAGCCGGTGGCGCTCGGCGGCGGCCAGGAGCGGACCTTCCTCCAGGACGGCGACCTCGTCACGATGACCGCCTGGGCCGAGGGCGACGGCTACCGGGTCGGCTTCGGCGAGGTGCGCGGCCGGGTGCTGCCGGCGCGCTGAGCGAGCGGGGCGTAGAACGGGACCCTGCCCCGGTAGCATCACGCTGAATCCGTCTAACTCCCCAAAGAAGTTGGCAGCGCCTGGGAACGCGGGTATATTAGCGCCCAGCGCGCGGCAGGGTTCACGCAGCCTTCACCTCCTCTGCCTCCCGCGCCACTCACCCCACGCCCCCGATCTACCGTCTCTCTCCGGCATGGCTAGCGTTGCTACGGCACCCCGCATCTTCCGCCCCACACTCTCCCTGAAGCTCTCCGACTTCCAGTACGACTATCCCAAGAAACTCGTCGCCAGATACCCGGCCGAGCCGCGCGACAGCGCCCGCCTCATGGTCGTCGACCGGAAGCAGCGCACGGTCGAGCACCGCACGTTCCGCGAGATCGTGGACTTCTTCGAGGATGGCGACGCGCTCGTGGTCAACAACACGAAGGTCTTCCCGGCCCGGCTCTTCGGCAACAAGGAGAAGACGGGTGCCCGGATCGAGGTCTTCCTGCTGCGCGAGCTCAACCGCGAGAGCCGCCTCTGGGACGTGATCGTCAACCCGGCCCGCAAGATCCGCGTCGGCAACCGGCTCTACTTCGACAACGGCCTCGTCGCCGAGGTGGTGGACAACACGACGAGCCGGGGCCGCACCATCCGCTTCCTCTTCGAGGGCACCAACGACGGGCTCTACGAGAAGATCGACGAGATCGGCACCACGCCCATCCCGCCCTACCTCCGGCGCGAGGCCGAGGCCGAGGACAAGGAGCGCTACCAGACCATGTTCGCCGCCGAGCGCGGGGCCGTCGCCGCCCCGACCGCCGGGCTGCACTTCACCCCGGCGCTCGTGGCCGACCTCGAGGCGAAGGGCGTGACCGTCTGCCCGGTGACGCTCCACATCGGGCTGGGAACCTTCCGCCCGGTCGAGGTCGAGGACCTGACCAAGCACCGGATGGACTCGGAGCACTTCCACGTCGAGACCCCGGCGTGCGAGGCCGTCAACCGGGCGCTAGCCTCGCCGACGAACACCGTCACGGCCGTCGGGACGACGTGCGTGCGCGCCCTCGAGTCGAGCATCTCGGCCACGGGCGGCCTCAAGACGGGCCAGGGCTGGACCGACAAGTTCATCTACCCGCCCTACGAGTTCCGCATCGCCGAGCGCCTGATCACCAACTTCCACATGCCGAAGTCGACGCTGCTGATGCTGGTCTCGGCCTTCGCCGACCGCGAGCTGATGATGCATGCCTACCGGGAGGCCATTGCGCACGAGTACCGCCTCTTCTCCTTCGGCGACGCGATGATGATCCTCTAGCGCCGCCGCGGTCCGCCTCGCCTCATCGAGGGGGGCAATCGTCGGGGCGGACGCGCTGCCGGTGCGCGTCGCGGAGGCGCTGGTAGGCCGGGTCGGCCTTCGCGGCCTGGAGGCGCTCGTCGAAGAGGAGGGCGGCCTCGCGCTTGCCGGCGTCGGCCCAGCGCTGCGGCTCGCGGACGTTGCGGTCCGCGTCGTACTTGGTGCCGCCGGGGTACTTCGCGTAGCGCATCGCCCGCGTGTAGCCCATCTGCAGGTACTTCCGCGCCATGTCCATTCCGACGAAGTCCTCGTCGGCGCGGTAGCCCTCGAACTTCGCCCAGATCGCGGCCGAGGATTCGCGCGCCGCCTCCGGCGTCTTGAACGACCACAGCGGGAGCAGCTCGCCCTTGTACGGCTGCACCTTGAAGACGCCGCGCTCGCCGCGCCCGATCTCGTCGCACTCGGGGCGGGCGCGGACGTCGGTGGTGTATTCGACGGGCATCAGTTCAGAAGGCCTCTCACGAGGCCGGGGAAGAGGATAATCAGCAGCAGCCCGACGAGCTGGATGCCGATGAACGGGAGCACGCCCCGGTAGGTGTCCCTCGTCCGCACCTCCGGCGGGGCGACGCCGCGCAGGTAGAACAGCGCGAACCCGAACGGCGGCGTTAGGAACGAGGTCTGCAAGTTCATCCCGATCATCACCCCGAACCACACCAGGTCCACGCCGAGGAGCGCGGCGGCCGGGGCGAGCAGCGGGATGATGATGAAGGCGATCTCGAAGAAGTCGATGAAGAAGCCGAGCAGAAAGATCGCCAGGTTGGCGACCAGGAGCAGACCCACGGTGCCGCCCGGC
>JBBSMV010000096.1:0-10445 GCA_038232975.1 Rhodothermales bacterium | reverse complement strand
CCCCGCGACTCCGAGGTCTCCTGGTTGAGCTCGCCCGTGGTCTGGTTGAAGGCGAGGCCGTAGCGCTGCGTCGGGCGGAGCGAGGCGCTGAGGTCCGGGAGGAACTGCGCCCGGTTGCGCGCCACGTCGAGCGCGCGGGCCTCGGCCACGTTCGCGGCCTGGCGGAGCGCCGTGTTGCGCTCGAGCCCGATCCGCAGGGCGTCGTCGAAGGTGATCTCCTCCGGCACCGGCTGCGCCGCGAGCGGGCACGTAACGAGCAGGACGAGGAATAGACCGAGACGGTGGAGACGAGACGGCATGGGGCGAGGCAGCGGAGACCGGCGGTAGCGGAACGGCACCCTTTGACGGGCGTGCCCGCCGCTTTGTTACACTGCCGCGCGGCCCTTCAGGAAAGCTTAATCCCGTCGCGCGCGGCGACCTCGGCCGTGACTGCGTGGGCGACGGAGCCGGGCGGGTGTTGCTGCGCGTAGGCGGGGGCCGTCGACAGGAGGAGGCCCACCAGGACTGCCACGGAGGCGAGAGTGCGCTTCATGGGAGTAGGGGTTGAAAAACGGCTGGGTACGAGTACAGCTCGTCAAAGAGCATCAGCGCAAGCGCACCACCGGCGTCGTCACGGTGCGCCCCTCGAAGGCGAGGCGGCCGAAGTAGACGCCGCTTGCGAGGTCGCGGCCGTCGAGCGGGACGGTGTGCGTGCCCGCCTCGCGCTCCTCCGCGAGCACCCGCCGGATCGTCGCGCCGCGGGCGTCGTAGAGCGTGAGCACGACGCGGCCGGGGCGCGGCAGCGTGAACGTGAGCGTGGCGATCTCGTGCATCGGGTTCGGCGCAGCCGTGAGGACGAGTGCGGCGGGTGCCTCCGTGGGTTCATCGATGCCGGTTGTCCCTGCGCGCCCGACCTGCACGGTGCGGCCCACGGAGGGCACGTCGTCCACGAGCACGAACAGGAGGTAGTGGCCCGGGATGAGCTGGGCCGGATCAGAAGGGAGGATCGCCGTCACGGTGCCGGCTGAGTGGGAGAACGCGACCTCGATCATCCGCCCCGGCCCGGACTCCATAAAGTGCGTGTTGGCGCTCGCCCCGATCAGGACGAGGCGCGTCGGCGCGGCCCGCCGTGAGGGCGAGCGGGAGGGCGAAGAGGGCCAGGAGGATCAGGAGGCTACGCATGGGAGGGTCAGGTCACGAGGAGGCGGGGAGGCGTAAGAGACTGTCTGAGAAGCGGGTCTGGAGGCGAGAGTGGGCCGGTAGCTACTCGACCGGCACCGCGGCCAGGCGTTGGACGACGGGACCTGCCCCGTCAATGTAGAGGCCGATCCGCCCGGCATCCGCGGCGTGACCGTGCCCATGCGTGACCAGGACCTCGCCGAGGTACCCGCGAAAGTGGCTGCCGGCGGCGATGGCGCGCAGCGCGACGGGCTCCGCGAGGTCGGTCGCCTCGCGGGGCGGGCGGGCTCAACCCCGACCTCGACCCGCAGCGGACGGTCTCCGGCGAGGCCGGCACGCGGGGACGGCTTGGGCCAGCCACCTTCTCGGCCGCCGCCTACGTCGCCCGCGTCTCCGGTGCCCTCGTCCCCTTCGAGGTGCCCGACGCCCCGGAGCGGGTGTTCTTCCGCAACGCCGGTGCCGCCGTCCACCGCGGCGTCGAGGTCGCCGCCCGGCTCGGCCGGGGCGGGCTCGCCCTCGCCGCCGCCGTCGCCTACACCGACGCCCGCTTCCTAGACTACGCCGTGGACGGCGCGGTCTTCGACGGGAACCGCGTGCCGGGGGTGGCCCCGCTCGTGGCCGAGGCCGAGGTGTCGTTCGCGGCCCGGAGCGGGTGGTACACTGCCGTCGCCGCCGAGGCCGCCGGCCGCACCGCCGTGGACGACGCAGGCGAGGCCGACTCGCCCGGCTATTCCCTGCTCGACCTCCGCGCGGGACGTACGGGCCTCACGCTCGGCGGCCCCGGAGCCCCCACGCTCGACCTCTTCGGCGGCGTGACGAACGTGCTCGACACCCGCTACAACGCCTCCGTCACCGTCAACGCCTTCGGCGGGCGCTACTACGAGCCCGGCCCCGGCCGCACCCTCTACCTCGGCGTCGTGCTCGGCCTCCAGGCCCCGCCCTCCGAATAGCTCCCCCGATGTCTGCCTTGAACGAAGCCCTCGACGGCTACATCGTGGCCCTCCTCTGCCTGCGCAAGCGACTACTCCTACCCAATCCGGTTGATTCGTACAACGCAGGCCGCAAGGACACGGGCCGTGGGGACACGGCGTACCGTCCCCGCGCCGAGGTGCCACACGGCAGCACAGGGCACGCCCTGTCCCTACACCTGCCGGCCGAGGGCAGACCTACCCGCTCTAGCCGGACCTGGTGTCAGCGGGACTCCATAGCCCCACCCCCGATGAAGTATGCCCTTGTCGTTCTCGCTACGCTCGCGGCCCTGCTGCTGCTCGCGCTCGTCTTCCCCTACACCGGGCTCTACGACGTCGCCGCTGACCGAGGGCACTCCGGGTTCGGGGCGTGGTACCTCAACACCACCTCGACCCGCTCCATCGAGACCCGCGCCGGCGGCATCGCGGTGCCTGCGGACCTCGCGGCCCCGGCCCACGTGGCACGCGGGGCGGTCGCCTTCTCGCAGATGTGCCAGACGTGCCACGGCGCGCCCGGCCGCGAGCGCAGCGTGACCGGCCAGGGCCTGACGCCTACGCCCCCACGGCTGAGCAAGGCCGCGACCGAGTGGGAGCCGAGCGAGGTCTACTGGATCCTCGCCCACGGCATCAAGATGGCCGGGATGCCGGCCTAGGGCCCGACGCACAGCGAGGACGAGCTGTGGGAGATCGTCGCCTTCGTCGAGCAGCTCCCCGAGATGACGCCCGAGCGCTACGAGGCGCTCACCGCGCCGACGCCCGCCGCAGACTCCACGGAGGCTCCCCCCCGCACCGACGACGGCCACGACGGGCATCACCACGTCCACTAGCTCCTCATGCCAGACCCAGTTGCTCCGTATGACCCTGGCCGTAGAGACGTGGTCCGTAGGGACGCGGCGTGCCGTCTCCGCGCCGACGTGCCGCAGGGCCGGACACGATGCATCGTGTCCCTACGACAGGGGGCCGAGGCGCAGGACAGACCTACACCGCCCAGCCGGATTTGGTATCACGCGTCGCTCCCTTCGCTGGCGACGACCTGAGCGTGGTTGAGAAGGGTCACGAAGACGACACCGCCGACCACGTTCCCCAGCACGGCCGGCGCGAGAAAGTGCCCGAGGTAGCCCCCGACCGAGACCTCGCCCTCGACGACGAGGTAGAGCACCTCCACCGAGCCGGCGATGCTGTGGTCGAGGTGGCCCAGCCCGATGAGGTACGTCACGATCACGATGACCGCGACGCGGCTGCTGCCGGCGAACGGGAGCATCCACACCATGAGCGCGATGAGCCACCCGGCGAAGACGGCGCTGACGAGTGCCGCTCCGAACTCGCCCCGGTACACGTCGCGGCCGATCTCGAGGAAGGCCCGCTGCGTGTCGGCGTCGAAGTTGGGTGCGAGCGAGAGCGCCCACGCGAACAGGAGCGCGCCGAGGAGGTTCGCCGCCAGCACGATCCCCCAGAGGCGGGCCACCTTCCCCGCCTTGCGCAGGAAGCCGGCCTCGCCACGGCTGTGGAGGAGCGGGAGGACCGGCGTGAGGGTGTTCTCGGTGAAGAGCTGCTGCCGCCCGAGGATCACCACGAGGAACCCGACGCTGTAGCCGAGCTTGACGACGAGCACCCGCCAGGAGGTGTCAGGGAGGGCGGCGTGGAGGTACGCCTGGGCCACGAGCGAGAACCCCATCGACAGCCCGGCGGCGAGACCCGACCACGCGAGGGCGGCCGGCGCGCGCGCCAGCTCCTCCTCCCCCTCCTTCCGCACGACCGCGTGCACGACGGCCACGTGCGGGGCCGAGCGCTCCTCGGCCTCCCACTGTTCTGGCAGGGTAAGGTCCGTGCCGTCGGTTTGGGGCATTGGAATCGAGAGAGGGCGGAGGGTGAGGGAATCGAACCCTCAAGGGCGCTTCCGCGCCTCGACGGTTTTCAAGACCGGTGCCGTCACCTATCGGCTTGACCCTCCGTGCGGTGCCTCCCCTAAGGTACGCATCGGAAGTGGCGGCTACGGCCTCCGCTCCCAGCCGTCGAGGTGCCGCAGGAGCACGTCGAGCGGGAAGGCGCGGCGCTGGCCGTCGTCGCGCCGGAAGACGACCTCGCTCCAGCCGCGCAGCCCGACCGGCGTGTAGCGGTGCCCGTCCAGGCGGAGGCACTCCCCCCGGACGGCGTGCGCCAGCACCCGCTCGTAGCGCGAGCGCGCCAGCAGCCGCTCGGGGAAGAGGTCGTCCCAGGCGCACAGCCGCCCGACGTCCTCATAGCCCGCCGGGCGCTCAGGCAGGTCCAGCAGGACCGGGGCGTGGCCGGCGAAGACGAGCCGGAGGAGGCGGTACGCGAACGGGTTGGCGATCCGCCGCAGCGCCGGCCGGAAGCGGGCGAACACCTCGGCCCCGATGGTGCGCAGCGACACCGGCCCCCCGGCCGCGACCCGGCCGGCTCCTCGCCCTGGCCTCGGGCGCAGCCGCCACACCGGCGCGTCCGGCCCGGCGGCAAACGGGTCCTGGGGGTAGGACGACACGTGCCCGAGCCACCCCTTGCGCGAGGTGTGCGGGACCGGCCGGTAGCCCTCGATCACCGGGAAGCCGCGCCGCGCCAGCTCGCCGAGCGAGAAGCTCGGCCACTGCATCACGGCGCGGACCACGCCGACGACGAACGTCGCCGCCGCGATCATGAGGGCCGGGCTGGGCGTGAAGTCGGCCGTGACCTCGAGGCGGCCGGGGCGCGGGCGCACGCCGATGCCGGTGCTCCAGCGGTTGGCGGCGAGGAGCATCACCGGGACCGGGAGCACGTAGGCCAGCAGCTCGGCCAGCCGCTCGGCGGTCTCGGGCGGCGCGCCGTCGGGGCGGCGGAACGAGACGTTGTAGTGGGTCGAGAAGCCGACGAGGCGGGCGTCGTGGCCGGTGCGCCGCTCCCAGCCGTCGAGGCCGTCGCGGACGAGGTGGACGGCCTCCCAGAGCGAGCGCCCGGCGCGGGCGGCGCACCCGCGCTCGACCTCGACGGCCGGCGTCGCCACCTCGATCACGCCGGTGTCGAAGTAGACGGCCCCGCCGGTGGCGAGGGCGTAGCTCCGGCCCGTCCGGTGCAAGAGCGGCCCCGGCATGAAGGCGCGGGGGTCGCGGAAGAGCCGCTCGGGCTTAGCTTCGCGCCCGTCTACGACGAGGCCGAGCTCGGCCTCCAGCCCGAACGCCTCGAGCCGGAGCGGCGCGGGGGCCGGCTCCTCCCGCTTCGCCTCTTTCTTGAGGCCGTGCGCGTAGGCCGGCCCCGGCGCGTCGTACTTCTCGAACGCAGGCATCGGGTCAGCGGGCGTCGGGCGCAGCGTGGGGGACGGCGAGGGCGTAGCCGAGGTCGAGGTGGAGGTGGTCGTCGGCCTCGCCCGGCCCGGTACCGTAAGGGCGGAGCCAGACGCCCGGCAGCACGTCTTCGGCGACGGCGCGGACCTCCCGGATCGTCCTCTCGTCCTCCAGCCAGTCGTCGCCGACGCGGTAGAGGTCGGCGGCGGTCCCCCAGTGGTGCGGGGAGAACCCCTCGCCCTCGCGGTCGAGCGCGTGGGCCGGCGAGCGGTAGCCGCCGTTGGCGGCGATGAAGACCGTCGCGCCGAGCGCGCGCCGGAGCGCTTCGAGGTGGGCGGCGAGCAGCGTCACAGCGCAGGGCACGTAGCGGGGCCACGCCCGCGCCGCCGGGTCCTCGCGCACGTCCACGCTCACGAGCTCGTAGAGCATGAAGTGCGGGGCGAGCGCGGTGCCGAGGGCGGCCTCCCACGACGGCACCTCGTAGAAAAAGCGCGGGAGGCGGCGGGCGCGGCCGTGCTCGTTCTCCACTCGCTCGTCCGGGCGGTGGACGCGACGCAGCGCGCTCGGCAACTCCAGCCCGTCCACGAGGCGGAGGCCGAGCCGCTCGGATGGGGTGTCAGGCATCGGGACTCGTGAGGTGCTGGTAGACCGCGCGGGAGCAGGCGGCGACGGTCTCGCGCCGGCCCTCGGTGTGTTCCTTCGGCCACTCGGTGAGGACGGCGAGGGCGTAAGGCCGGCGGCCGGGGAGGTAGACGAGGCCGGCGTCGTGCTGGACCGTGGAGATCGAGCCGGTCTTGTGGGCGAACTCCGCCTGCTCACGCACGTCGTCGGGAATCCCGGCGGGGATGCCGCTGGCGAAGTGCTGTCCCTTGAGGATGGCGAGCGCCTTCTCGCGCAGCGGCGGCTCCAGCTCCCGCCCCTCCTCCATCGCGCAGAAGAGCCGGACGAGGCCGCTCGCCGTAGCCGTGTTGACGATCCCGGCCTCGAAGGCCCGCTCGTCCTCGACCCCGCGCCGGACCTCGATGCCTGCGCCGCCTAGCCGCTCGACCGTCGCCTGGACGGCCTCCGCGCCGAGCAGGTCGAGGAGGAGGTTCGTGGCGAGGTTAGAGGAGGTCTGGACCATGTGCTCGGCGAGGGCTTCGAGCCGCATCGTCCGGCCCCGCCGACTGTGCACCACGTCGCCCGCGTCGCGCTCCGGCTCGACGCGGAACGGCTCGCCGTCGGCGGCGGAGAGGAAGCGGTTGCGGACGTGGAGGCGGTCGCCGAGCCGGAACCGGCCCTCGGCGACGGCAGCTAGGAGCGCCAGGAGCACGCCCACCTTCATCGTCGAGGCGGCGTGGAAGGGGTGGTCCCCACGGAGGTTCCAGCCGCCGCCACGCTCGAAGTCGTGGTAGGCAACGGCGAGAGCCGAGAGGCCGGCGTCCTCGGCGAGGCTCTGGAGGGTGGCGTCGAGCAACGGGGAGCAGGGAGAGGGGCCGGCGTGGTACCGCGCCGCGCCGGATTGTTCCCGAGCACCTCGGCGTCCGGCACCTCGCGGACCCGGACTCGTAGGCCCTGCGCATCGGGCTGCGTTGCTGCCCCTCGGAGCTGGAGACTACGCCCCAACGGCGTCTCGCTCCTCAGCCTCGGTCTTCAGCAGCGGCTGCGCTACGTCGTCTCGTAAGCAAGCGAGCGTGCCTTGTCGTAAGCAAGCGAGCGTGCCTTGCAGCACGGTTCAGAAAGGAGCGCCGCTTTTCGGCGCGGCTACGAGCCGACGACGAACAGGATCACCATCAGCACCACGAAGCCCAGCCCCATGCCGCTGAGAAGAAGAGCCGCCTGTCTGCTGTCGTAGAAGTGGTCCTCGTAGAGCGAAAGCGGCGCGGGATCGGCCGCGTGGTGCTCGTCTGCATGGGAGGCAGGGGAGCGGGGAGACTCGGACATAGCGAAAGGGAAGAAAAATGAGGAGAGGGAAGAGAAATGAGGAGAGGGAAAAGAGAGAGGAGAGCGCATCCCTCCCTCTCTTTTCCCTCTCAGCCCTCTTTTCTCTACTACTCTCAGTTCAAGTGGGCGCGGATGTCGGCGTGGGCGTGGTGGCGGCGGAGCTTGCGGAGGGCCTTCTCCTTGATCTGCCGGACCCGCTCGCGCGTCAGCCCGATCTGCTCGCCGATGGCCCCGAGCGTCAGCGGGCGCTCGCGCCCGATGCCGAAGTAGAGCCGCGTGATCTCGGCCTCGCGCGGCTGGAGCTGGCAGAGGATGCGCTCGACGTCGATCTTGATCGACTCGGCCGTGATCGGCTCGTCGGGCGAGACGAGCTCGTCGTCGGGGATCACGTCGAGGAGGCTCTGGGTGCCGTCGTCGGAGAACGGCGCGTCCATCGAGAGCGAGCGGCGGCCGTGGCGGAAGCCCTCCTCGACCTTGTGCGGCTTCATCTCGAGCTCGTAGGCGAGCTCCTCGACGGTCGGCGGGCGGCCGTGCTCCTGGGCGAGGCGGGCACTCGCCTTGCGCATCTTCGAGAGCGTCCCGATCCGGTTCTGCGGGAGGCGGACCGTCCGCGCCTGGTCCGAGAGCGCCTTGAGAATAGACTGCCGGATCCACCAGACGGCGTAGGAGATGAACTTGAAGCCGCGCGTCTCGTCGAAGCGCTGCGCCGCCTTGACGAGGCCGTAGTTGCCCTCGCTGATGAGGTCGGTCAGCGTGAGGCCCTGGCCCTGGTACTTCTTGGCGACCGAGACGACGAAGCGGAGGTTAGCCCGGACGAGCGTGTGCAGCGCCTCCTGGTCGCCCTGCTTGATCCGCTGCGCGAGGTCTACCTCCTGGTCCGGGGTGAGCAGCTCGACCTGGCTGATCTCATCCAGGTACTGGTCCAGCATCCGCTGCTGTCGGGGAACGTACATACTCGTCGCGTTTAGTCCAGGAGTGGGAGGGGCACCGGGGGCGTAGCCTCCCCTCCTATGGTGAAAACCATTATCCGTTTCCAAAACGACGGGACCCGACCACTTTTTTTTTACTCTTCGCCGTTCTTTCGCTTTTTTGAAGGGTGCCCTCGTTATCTGTTAGGGTTTGCCCTGCCCGCATGTACCCCCTGCATTCGACGGCAGGATGCCTGGCGGTAGACCCTCGGCAGCGGCGCGAGGCGAGACCCAAAAAAGCCCGGCACCGAACGGGTCGGTGCCGGGCAGGGCGAGCATGTCGGCTCGCGGCGGAGAGGGAGGGATTCGAACCCTCGGTACGGGTTTACCCCGTACGCCGGTTTAGCAAACCGGTGGTTTCAGCCACTCACCCACCTCTCCTGACGTTGGATGTGCGGTTCTGGATTTTCGCAGACCCGTAAGATAAATCCGAAATCGCAAATCCCCAATCAAAAATCGGATCATCCTTGCTGGAGCGCCTCGGCCCCGCTGGCGATCTCGATGATCTCGGTCGTGATCGCCGCCTGGCGGGCGCGGTTGTAGGTCAGCTTGAGCTGGTCGAGCAGTTCGCCGGCGTTGCTCGTGGCGTTGTCCATCGCCACCATGCGCGCGCCCTGCTCGGCCGCGTTGCTCTCGAGCACCACGCGCCAGAGCTGGTAGCTGAGGTACTGCGGGATGAGCTGCCGGAGGATCGTCTCGGCGTCCGGCTCGAAGATGTAGTCCACGTCGCGGCCGAGGTCCTCGTCGGGGTGGAACCCCTCGTCGGCCTCCATCACGGGCGTGGAGAACGTCCCGGCCGGGACCGGCAGGAACGGCTCGACGATGCGGTTCTGCGAGATCGTGTTCTTGAACTCGTTGTAGACCACGACGACCTCGTCCCACTCTCCCGCGATCCAGCCCTCGACGGCGCGGTCGGCGATGGCGTCGGTGCGGGCGAACGCAAGGTCGTTGAAGAAGCCCCGGTAGTCGCCCTCGAGCGCGAAGCCGCGCTTGCGGAAGTAGTCGTGCGCCTTGCGCCCGACGGCGAGAATCCTGAGCCGGTCGGTGCCGCGGAGCGCGGCATACTGCTCTTCGATGGCGACCTCGGCCTGCTTGAGGATGTTCGTGTTGAAGGCCCCGGCGAGGCCGCGGTCGCTCGTGACCACGATCATCAGGACCGTCTCGACCTCGCGCGGCTGGAAGAGCGGGTGGCTCGCCGGGTCCACAAACTCGCGCAGGTGGCCGATCATCTCGCGGATCTTGAAGGCGTAGGGGCGGGTCTGGAAGATCTGCTCCTGCGCCCGGCGCAGCTTGGCGGCGGCCACCATCTTCATGGCGCGCGTGATCTGCTGCGTGTTCTGGACCGACGCGATGCGCGTGCGGATGTCGCGGAGTGAGGCCATCTGTTGGGTCGAGGGTCAGGGGTCGGGGGTCGGGGGTCCGGTCGGGTGAGAGGCTCCCGACTTCTGACGCTCGACACCCGACTCATCAAGCGGCGAAGACGCCGACGAGGTCGTCGGTCTCGCGGCGGAGCACGGCGGCGACCTCATCGGACATCGTCCCGGTCTCGCGGATCGAGGCGAGGGCGTCGGCGTGCTTGGTCCGCAGACGCTCGCGGAAGTCGCGCTCGAAGGCGCGGACCTGGTCTACCGGCACGTCGTCCAAGAGGCCCTGGCCGGCGACGAAGATGATGGCGACCTGCTCCTCGACCGGCACCGGCTGGTACTGGCCCTGCTTGAGGACCTCCACGAGCCGCTCTCCGCGCCGGAGCTGGCGCTGGGTGGCCGGGTCGAGGTCACTTCCGAACTTCGAGAAGGCCTCGAGCTCGCGGTACTGCGCCAAGTCGAGCCGGAGCGTGCCGGATACCTTCTTCATCGCCTTGATCTGCGCGTTGCCGCCGACGCGGCTGACCGAGATGCCGACGTTGATGGCCGGGCGGACGCCCGCGTTGAAGAGGTCGGGCTCGAGGTAGATCTGCCCGTCGGTGATCGAGATCACGATGGTCGGGATGTAGGCCGAGACGTCGCCGGCCTGGGTCTCGATCACCGGGAGAGCCGTCAGCGAGCCGCCGCCCTTGACCTTGCCCTTCAGGCTGTCGGGGAGGTCGTTCATCTGGCGCGCGATCGACTCGTCGGCGTTGATCTTGGCGGCGCGTTCCAGGAGGCGGCTGTGGAGGT
>JBBSMV010000095.1:0-10454 GCA_038232975.1 Rhodothermales bacterium | reverse complement strand
CACCGACCTGATGGGCTACCGCCGGGCGCTCCGGCAGCGCAACGCGCTCCTGCTCGGCCACCGCCGGAGCCGGAGCGCGCCGGACCCGGCCGCGCTCGAAGCCTGGACCGAGGAGCTGATCAGGCTCGGGGCGCGGCTGATCGAGCGGCGGCGGCGGTTCATCGAGGAGTTCGCGGGGTTTCTGGCGGAGGCCTATGCCCGCATCGAGGCCGTCGGCGAGGAGCCGAGCATCGAGTACCAGACCGCCGTGCCGCTCGGAGGCGAGATGACCGAGGCCGAGATCGCCGAGGCGTTCCGGGCAGCGCTCCACCGCCTGGCCCGGCGCGAGCGCGAGCGCGGCCGGACGCTCGCCGGCCCGCACCGCGACGAGCTGCTCTTCCGCCTGAATAGCTTCGAGGTCCGCCCCTTCGCCTCGCAGGGCCAGCACCGGACCTTCGGCCTCGCCCTCCAACTCGCCAAGTACTTCTACCTCCGCGACCGCCTCGACGAGAGCCCGCTGCTGCTCCTCGACGACGTCTTCGGCGACCTCGACCCGCGCCGCGCCGGCATCTTCCTCGACCTCTTGCAGTCCGACGCCGTCGGGCAGAGCCTGCTTACCGCCGCCCGGAGCGAGCCGTTCGCGGGGGCCGTGGACTTCGAGCGGGAAAGCCACCGGGCGATTCATGTCGAAAATGGCACGGTTGGTGTTCCTGCGGAGACCTCCGTGTCGTAAGATCACCCAACCCTCTCCACCACCCGTCTCTTGCCATGCCGCTCCGTCTCCGACCGTTCTATTTCCTCGTCGCCCTCCTCCTTGCTGCCCCGCTCGGCGGGTGCGGGCAGGCGACCACCAACCTCGTCACCGGCGAGACCACGCGCGGGGCCTACACGTGGCAGCAGGAGGTCCAGATCGGGCAAGAGGCCGACCAGCAGATCATCGCGCAGTACGGCCTCTACGACGACCCGCAGCTCCAGGCCTACGTGACCCGGATCGGGCAGGAGGTCCTCCAGACGAGCGCCTACAGCGACGCCAGCACGCCGGCCGAGATCCGCACCACGCCGTTCCACTTCCGGCTCCTCGACAGCGACGTGGTCAACGCCTTCGCGCTGCCGGGCGGCTACGTCTACGTCACGCGCGGGCTGCTGGCCTACCTCGAGAACGAGGCCCAGCTCGCCGTCGTGCTCGGGCACGAGGTCGGGCACGTGCTGGCGCGGCACTCGTCGCAGCGCGCCGCCGACGCGCAGCTCGGGCAGCTCGGGCTGCTCGGCGCGGCCCTCGGCTCGGCCGTGCTCGGGGCTGGGGCCGGCGTCACCCAGGGCATCCTGGAATACGGCAGCACCGGCGTCCAGCTCCTCTTCCTCAAGTACGGCCGCGACGCCGAGCGCGAGGCCGACCGCGCCGGCGTGGCCTACGCCGAGTTCGCCGGCTACGACGCCGCCCAGGCGGCCTCGTTCTTCCGCTCGCTCGGGCGGCTCAGCCAGCAGTCCGGCGGCGGCATCCCGTCCTTCCTCTCGACCCACCCCGACCCCGGCGAGCGCGAGCAGACCATCCCCCAGCTCGCCGCGCAGTACGACCCGCAGGGCACCGCCGTCAACGCCCAGCCGTACCTCCAGCAGATTGACGGGATCGTCCTCGGCACCAACCCGCGCCAGGGCTTCACCGAGAACGGCATGTTCTACCACCCCGACCTCCGCTTCCAGTTCGACTACCCGAACGGCTGGCAGGTCGCCAACGGCGCGGCGGCCGTCCAGATCGCCGAGCCGAACGGCCGGGCGGTGATGCAGTTCACGATCGCCCAGGAGTCGTCGGCGCAGGCGGCCGGGCGGGCGTTCGCCGGCCAGCAGGGCTTCCGGGTCTCGGACCAGCAGGACGCGCGGGTCAACGGCAACACGGCCTACGTCGTCGGTGGCACTGCCAGCACGCAGCAGGGCGACCTCGGCGTGCTCGCCTACTTCATCGAGTACGGCGGCAACGTCTACCAGTTCATCGGCTTCACGGGCAAGGACAGCTTCGGTACCTACCGCGACGAGTTCCAGTCCACCTTCCGCAGCTTCAACCGGCTGACGAACGCCGAGTACCTGGGCCGCCAGCCCGTCCGCCTCGACGTGGAGCAGGCCAACCGGACCGCCCCGTTCCAGACCTTCCTCAGCGGCCGGCCGACGCCTTACGGGATGGACGCCAATGGCCTCGCGATCATGAACGAGGTCCAGCTGGGCCAGCAGATCCCGGCCGGCACCGCGCTCAAGCTGCCGCAGAACTGACGCTCGGGCGGCCTCGTCATCCGGCTTCCGCGATGGGGTACGATCTCCTCAACCGGCTGAAATGGCGGCTCCGCCTCGGGGAGCCGGGGCCGGTGGAGCAGGCCGCCGTCGCCATTGCCGCCCGAGAGCTGGAGGAGACCGACGTAGACCTTCCGACGTGGCAGCGGGCGGCAGACGGCGCGCGCGACGACGCCCACGCACGCGAGCGGTATGTCCGGCTCCGGGTCGCTCGCCTTCGGCGCGAGCTTCGGGCGGGGGCGGACCGGCTCCAGATAGAGGTCTGACCCTCCCGTCGTGGAGAAGATGCTTACTCCTTCGGCGGGATCACGACGGCCTCGCCGCCGAGGGCCGTCTTGCCGGCCTCGTTGTAGGCCGTGACGCGGACGCGGACGTGCCCGAAGCGCTCGACCTTCTCGGCCACTTTGAGCTCGATGCGGACCTCGGAGCCGACCACGATGGGCCGGAGGAACTTCGCCGACAGCGAGACCGCCACGCTGCCGTGCCCCGGATAGTCGCGCCCGAGCACCTTCGAGACGATCCCGAGCAGGAACGCGCCGTGGACGATGGGCTGGCCGAAGGGCGTCGTGGCCGCGTACTCGGGGTCAGTGTGGAGCGGGTTGTCGTCGCCGGAGACCTCGGCGTAGGCGCGCACGTCGGCGGCGCTGATGGGGCGGCTCCACTCGAACGTGTCGCCGACCTCGATGGAGTCGTAGGTGTGCGCGGGCATACGGGGCGGAGTAAAGACGGTAGGGCGACCGGCCGGTCGCCCGCACGAGCGATGGGCCGGGAAGTTACGCCGTGTCGAGGAAGCGGCGGCGGAGGTCGGGCGTCGGCAGGCGGCAGGCGTCGCGCCGGCCGAACCACCGGTAGCGGTTGCGGGCGACGAGCCGGTAGGCCGCGTCGCGCAGCGGAGCGGGAACCACGAGGAAAACGGACAGGAGCGGCCACGCGCCGCTGAGCCGCCGGGCGATGCGCAGCGCCGCCGTCGAGCGCACCGTACAGCGCCGGCCCTCGACGAGGATAATGGTCTCTTCGCCGCCGAGCTGACACTGGTTCGTGAGCCGCTGCCCGAGCCGGGACTGGAGCGGGGCGAAGTGGAAGACCGCGTGGGGGTCGCGGTCGATGATGAACGTGACGGCGGCGTTGCACAGGTTGCAGACGCCGTCGAAGAGGATCACGGGGTACTCGGCGGCCTCGCTGCCTGGGGGCGGCGCGGCGTCCGTTGACGATTCGGTAAAGGACATCGGGGACCTTCGGTGGGGGCGTGCGGTTCTGGAAATCAGACGCTCCCCTGTACCCCTCACCCCGTCCTCAGTTGCCGTCCTCCACACCCGCGCCCGACGGTCTCGGCAGTCTCGCCCGGCTGTTCTTCAAGCTCGGCGTGATCGGCTTCGGCGGGCCGGCGGCGCACATCGCGATGATGGAGGACGAGGTCGTTGAGCGGCGCGGCTGGCTCAGCCGGCAGCACTTCCTCGACCTGATCGGCGCGACGAACCTCGTCCCCGGCCCCAACTCGACCGAGATGACGATGCACGTCGGCTTCGAGCGGGCGCGGTGGCCGGGCCTGTTCGTGGCGGGCGGCGCGTTCATCGTCCCGGCGGCGCTCTCAACCGGCCTCCTGGCCTGGCTCTACGTAGAGTACGGGACGCTGCCGGCCGTGGCACCGTTTCTGGCGGGGATCAAGCCGGCGGTCGTGACGGTCATCCTCGGGGCGCTCTGGCGGCTCGGGACGAAGGCCGTCAAAAGCTGGGCGCTGGCGCTGCTCGGCCTGGCGGTCGGCGCGGCGCTCGCGCTCGGCCTCGGCGAGCTGTGGGCGCTGCTGGCGGGCGGCCTCGTCGGGATGGCGGTGTTGGGACTGTGGGAGCGGGGGACGAGCGGAAGGATGGAAGGGCCGAAGGGCGGAGGGGATCAGGCGCGAGGGGCGTTGCTGCTGGCGGGGGTGCAACCGGCGCGCGACTCGGTGGCGGTGGCGGCCGGGGCGAGCGGGGCGATGGCAGGCGTCTCCCTCTGGAAGCTCGGCTTGTTCTTCCTCAAGGTCGGCGCGGTGCTCTACGGCAGCGGCTACGTCCTCATCGCGTTCCTCGAAGGCGGCCTGGTGGACGGGCTGGGCTGGCTCACCGAGCAGCAGCTCCTCGACGCCATCGCCATCGGGCAGTTCACCCCCGGCCCCGTGCTGACGACGGCGACGTTCATCGGCTACGTCCTCGGCGGGGTCCCCGGCGCGGTCGTCGCCACGCTCGGCATCTTCCTGCCGGCGTTCGTGTTCGTCGGGATTCTCAACCCGGTTGTGCCCCGGCTGCGCGAGTCGCGGTGGTCGGCGGCGTTCCTCGACGCGGTGAACGTGAGCGCGGTTGCGCTGATGGCCGTCGTGACGGTGGAGCTGGGGGCGGACGTGCTCGACCGGCCTGGCGCGTGGGCGATCTTCGCTGTTGCGGCCCTCCTCACGCTGCGGTTCAAGCTCAACGCTGCGTGGATCGTGCTCGGCGGGGCGCTCGCGGGGTGGATACTGCTGTGACCCCCCGCTTCTCACGCCCTCGCTACGCTCAAAGCGTGAGAAGCTGTCCCCCTCGATGAGGGGGACAGTTTTGGGAGTGGCTGAGAGCCTGCCCCCGCGAAGGCGGGGGGCGTAGCCCGATGCACTTCCGAAACGGGGGGTCAAACCCTGCGAATCCACTTGCAGCAATAGACGTATCCGCGCTGCCTTCGCCCCGGTTTCATGTGACCCCGCTGGCCCCGGCGTCGGCTCGTAGCCCGGCCCTCACCCCGTCCCACCCGTGGAACACTTTTTCGACGCTCTCCGCCCGCTCATCCGCTCGGTCGTGCGGCACCCGCTCGCCGTCGTCGCCGTGGCGCTCGCGCTCTCGGCCGCCGGGCTGCTCTCGGCCGCCGGGCTGCGGATCGACACCGACCTAGCTACCCTCCTGCCGGAGGACTATCCGAGCGTGCAGGCCCTCGAACGGCTCCGCGAGACGGTCGGCTCGGAGACGCCGGTGGACGTCGGGATCGCAAGCCCATCGTTCGCGGCGAACCTCGCCTTCGCCGAGGCGCTGATCCCGCGCGCCCTGGCGCTGCGCTACCGGGGCGAGCCGCTCTTCACGCGGGTGGAGTTTCGGAAGGACACGATCTTTCTGGCGAACAACGCGCTCTACTTCGCCTCCGACGAGGAGCTGGACCGCCTCGACGCCTTCCTCGAAACCGCTGCCGAGGACGCCCGCCTCGAGGCCAACCCGTTCTACGTAGACCTCGACGACGACCTCGGGCTGGACGACGAGGACGCCGACGACCCTTCGGCAGGCTCGGGGCAGGCTCTCGAAGCCTCGCTCGGCGATTTGCAGGTGCGGGAATATCCCGTCTCGCCCGACTCGACGGTCCTCGCCGTGCGCTTCTTCCCGAGCGGGGCGCAGTCAGACATCGGGTTTATCCGGGAGACCTACCGCCGGCTCGACTCGCTCGTGGCGGCCGTCGGGCCAGCCGGTTTCCTCCCCGAGATGGAGGTCACGACGGCCGGGCGGCTCCTCCGGCAGCAGGTCGAAATCGACGCGATCACGGACGACGTGCGGAGCAGCTTCGGGTTCGGCGCGGCGGCCGTCCTGCTGTTCGTCGTGCTGTATTTCTTCTCCAAGGCGGTGCAGGGGCGCGGCGCGCGGCGCGCGGTGCTCCTCGGCGAGATCGCCCGGATGCCAGTGACGGCGGTGCTGATCGGGGGGCCACTCCTGATGAGCCTCGCGTGGACGTTCGGGGTCGCCGGGGTCGTCTTCGGGAGCCTCAACCTGATGACCTCGACGCTCGCGCTCGTCCTCTTCGGCCTCGGGATAGACTACGGCATCCACTTCTACGCCCGCTACACCGAGGAGCGCGGGGCCGGCCTCGGCGTCGAGGACGCCGCCGAGACCACCTTCGTCTCGACCGGGCTGGCCGTCGCCGTGAGCGCCGCGACGACGGCCGTGGCGCTCTTCGCCCTCACGATCGCCGACTTCCGGGGGTTCAGCGAGTTCGGATGGATCGGCGGCCTCGGGATCGTCTTCGCGCTCGTGGCGATGCTGCTCGTGCTGCCGGCGCTCCTCGCGCTGGCCGAGCGCTGGGGCCTGCTCCGGCTCGAAGCGCACACGGACGCGCCGGCCGTGGCCCCGGCCCGTCAGCCGTTCCCGGCGGTGCGGCTGATCCTCGCGCTCAGCCTCGTCGCCACCGTCCTCTCGGTCCTCGCCCTCCCGGCCGAGCGCTTCGAGTACGACTTCAGCAGCCTCGAACCCGACTACCGAGAATACTACGACCGCGCCGACCGGATCGCGCCGGCCCTCGGCGGCTCCGGCCGCCGCAACCCGGCCTACCTCGTGCTCGACGACACGGCCGACGTGCGGCCCGTCGTGGACGCGCTCCGCCGCCGGGCGGAGGAGGACACGCTGATCCTCGCCGTCGAAAGCCTGCAGGAGCGCTTCCCGACGACCCCCGCCGCCGCGCGCGCCAAGCTCGCCCGCCTCGCCGCGCTCCGCGCCCTCGCCGACGACCCGTTCCTGCGGCAGGACACGACCGGGCAGATCGCCCGCCTCCGCCGCGCCGCGAGCACGACGGCCCCGATCCCGCTGCAAGACGTCCCCGACGACCTCAAGCGGACGTTCACCGCGAAGTCGGGCGAGGTCGGCACCTTCGTGATCGTCTACCCGGCGGTCAACCTGTCCGAAGACGCCCGCCTCTCGATGGCCTTCGCCGACGCCGTCGGCACCGTCGAAGCGGGCGGCAAGACCTACCACGCCGGCTCGACCTCGATCGTGGCGGCCGAGATGCTGCGGCTGATGCTGGCCGAGAGTCCGCTGATGCTCGGCATCACCTTTGCACTGATCACCGCGCTCCTGCTCCTCGTCTTCCGCTCCGTCACGTGGGCCTTTCTCGCCCTCCTGCCGCTCGTCGTCGGGGTCCTGTGGATGCTCGGGGCGATGGCACTAACCGGGGTCTCGCTGACGTTTTACAACCTGGTGGTGCTGCCGGCGGTGCTCGGGATCGGGAATGACTGCGGGGTCCACCTCGTCCACCGCTACCGCGAGGAGGGGCCGGGGTCGCTCCGCGCCGTCCTCCGCTCGACCGGCGAGCACGTCACGATGGGGGCGCTGACCACGATGATCGGGTTCTCGGGCCTGCTGCTCTCGTTCCACCCCGGCCTCCGCTCGATCGGCCTGCTCGCGGTCATCGGGATCGGGACGACGCTCCTGGCGGCGCTCCTCTTCCTGCCCGCGCTCCTGCAAGGACTCGAAGACCGCCGCACCGCCGAACCCGTAGTCCTATGATGGATCGCCTGCTCCTGCCCCTCCTGCTCGCCTCGCTGCTCGCCCTCAGCGCCGCCGCGCCGACGCGGGCCGACGAGCGCGTGACGGTGCCCGACGGCGGCGAGCGCGGCCTGAGCGTCGCCGACCTGCGCCCGCACCGGATGAGCGGCAGCGCCTACAACGAGGCGTGGTCCTACACCTTCCTCCTGAACGACCGGATGCAGGCGACCTTCAGCCTCTCGCGCGCCAACCTCGGTAGCCTGATGGCACCCGTCTCCGGGGCCGAGCTCTCGGTCTCCGGCTTCAACGGGAAGACGTACCGCGCCGCGAAGCAGTATGGGATCGAGGACCTGGTGTTCTCCGAGAGCGCGCAGCGGCTCCAGGTCAACCCGAGCATCTTCTTCGAGGGCGCGCTGCCGCGCCGCCACCGGGTCCACTTCGAGGCGAGCAAGAACGGCACGCCCTACGAGCTGGACCTCACGTTCTCCGACATCGCCGCCGGGCTGACGTGGGGCGACGGGGTGTTCCACCTCGGCTCGGAGCAGGTCGGGATGTTCCTCCACATCCCCTACGCCCGCGTCGCCGGGACGGTGTCGGTGGGCGGGGTGACGAAGCGGGTCTCGGGCACGGCCACGATGGACCACACCTTCCAGACCGGCTTCGCGCCGAAGCTCGTCCGCGGGGCCTACCGCTACGTGCAGCACGGCGGCGACGCCGAGGTCGGCTATTTCATCCGCCCGGCGGCGCGGTTCGAGGACCGCGTCATCGGGCTTGGGGCGGTGCGCGAGGGCGGGCGCTTCCGCCTCCGCCGGCCCGAGTCGCTCAGCATTGTCTCGACGCGCTCAGTGCTCGGGGCCTCGGTGCCGAACCAGCTCGCGGTGCGCTTCGCCGGGGGCGGCCAGACGATCCTCAACCGCGAGCGCGACCAGCAGAGCTTCTCCGTGCTCGACGAGCTGAGCAGCCTCCAGCGGACGGTGGCGAAGCAGTACGTCGGTGGCGAGGTCGTCGTCGTGCGCGGGCGCGGCACCACGAACCGGCGCGGGCAGATCGTCTACGACTACCTCGTCGTGAAGTAGCGGGCGCGGGGGATATGCTTGCTACGGAAACCTCCGGTAGATGTCGCGCCGGTGCAAGCAGCGCAGGAATACGACCTCGTCCTCTTGCAGCTTCAACCCGAGCCTGTAGTCGCCGATGCGGATGCGGTAGTAGCTGCTCCAGCCCTGCATCTTCGTCACGTTTGCGACCGCGCCAAACGCTTCTGCCGCTTCTACCTCCTCAACCACCTGCTGCACGCGCGCCAGCAGGGGCGTGTTGCTCCTGAGCTTCTTGAGGTCTCGCTCGAAGCTCTGGCGAAAGGCGATCCTCAAGCGCGCCCCTCCAGGAGGTCGAAGATGCGCTCTCGGCTGACAGGTTCGGTTTCTTCGCCCTCGCGCATCGCTTCGCCGAATGCAAGGTCTTCGAGCACATCGCCGACGATGGCGCGCAGCAGGTCCTGTTGCTCCTGGACGGTCTCAGCCAACGCCTCTTTGATGGCCTGTTTGATCGTGTCCTTTGAAAGGCTGGTCTCGGGCATAGCGGAACGCGGGCTGCGTAGGGAATGGGTCTCGAACGGTCTCACCACCGTGAGGTTCGCGGCGAGGTCGTCGTGCGCGGGCGCGGTGCCACGGACCGGCGCGGGCAGATCGCCTACGACTACCTCGTCGTGCGGTAGCGGGCCAAGCTTGAACCGGGTAGTGCGCCGTTGCGGTGCGCCTCTACGTCGTGCTACGCACGACCGGGCAGGGCCGCCTCGGGAGCTGTCGGGAGCACGCGGCGGACGAGGCGCGAGACGGTCAGCCCCTGCACGAGGATCGAGAAGAGCACGACCGCGTAGGTCGCCGCCAGCAGGATGCCCCGCGCCTCGCCGGGCGGGAGCGAGAGCACGAGCGCTACCGATATCCCGCCGCGCAGCCCGCCCCAGATCAGCACCCGCTTCGCGCCGGCCTCGTAGTGCCGGAACGGACTGAGGAGCGTCAGCGGCAGACTCACGGAGACCGCCCGAGCGAAGAGCACAATCGGGATCGCCGCGAGCGCCAGCAGCAGCACCGGCCCGGCGGCCTCGACCACGATCACCTCCAACCCGATCAGCAGGAAGAGGACTGCGTTGAACACCGAGTCGGCCAGCTCCCAGAAGGTGTCGAGGTGCTCGCGCGTGGTGTCACTCATTGCGAGCGCCCGGCCCCGGTTGCCGATCAGCAGCCCGGCCACGACGACCGCGAGCGGGGCCGAGAGGTGCCACGCGAGCGCCAGCGCGTAGCCGCCCGTCACGAGCGCCAGCGTGATGAGGACCTCGACCTGGTAGTTGTCCACCCGCTTGAGCATGGCGTAGGCGACGTACCCCGCCGCCAGCCCCAGCGCCACGCCGCCGAGGGCCTCGTGGACGAACAGCAGCGTCGCACTCCCGACCGTGACCGCCTCCTCGCCCGTCATCAGCTCCAGCACGAGCGTGAAGAGCACCACGCCGACGCCGTCGTTGAACAGGCTCTCGCCGGCAATCGTCGTCTCCAGCCGCTCCGGGACGCCGAGCGACTTCAGCAGGCCCATCACCGCAATTGGGTCGGTCGGCGAGATGAGCGCGCCGAAGAGGAGGCACAGCACGAACGGCAGCCCGAGGCCGAGCCACCCCGCCACCAGCCACGTCAGCCCGCCAACGATGAGCGTCGAGAGGACGATCCCGAACGTGGCGAGGAGCGTGATTTCGAGCTTCTGCTCGGCGAGCGCGCCGAGGTCTACGTGGAGCGCTCCCGCAAAGAGGAGCACGCTCAGCATCCCCTCTCCGCTGCCAGACGCCGCGCTTGGACCAGCGGTCGAACCGCCGCCAGACGGTGTTCCAGTTGCCGAGCTCCGGGGGCAGGTCGCGCCAGGGTCCGCCGTTGCGGGCGATCCAGTTGACGGCGTGGAGGAAGCGGCGGTTGT
>JBBSMV010000094.1:0-10522 GCA_038232975.1 Rhodothermales bacterium | reverse complement strand
CGAGCTCGTCGAGGGCCTCGTCGAGGGCGAGGAGCGCGTCGGCCTGCGCCTCGACGGGGAGAGTGACGGCGTCGAGGCTGAGGAGCGCCTGGCCGCTGCCGCGCTTGTGGGTCGCCCGCCGCCGGGCGTGATCGATGAGGATCGAGCGCATGGCGCGCGCAGCGACGGCGCGGAAGTGGACCTGTCCCTCCCACGAGACCCTGTCCTGCCGGATGAGCCGGAAGTACGCCTCGTGCACGAGCGCCGTCGTGCCGAGCGTCTGGCCGGGCGAGGCGTCGTAGAGGTAGCGGTGCGCGACGCGGCGGAGCTCCTCGTAGACGAGCGGGAAGAGGGCGTCTACGGAAGCCCCGTCTCCCGAGGCCAGGTCGTGCAGCAGCGTAGTGGCGGCGTCCCGAACCTCCGGCGTCACCTCGGGCGCAGCGTGTGCCATCGCGAGCGGGGCCGGTCGTGCAGGCCGGCAGATTATTTCCAGGCCGATGTCGGGTCGGAGCCGGTTTCCGCGTCTTTAGCAGAGACGGGCCTCTCCCCTCTCCCGGCTAAGGTATGAAATAGCGGGGCCGCAGAACAAGAACCGGGGGCAGAGCTGCGCCGCTTCTCGCCCGCCGCGAGGCGCTCCGGCCTCCCACCCCTCCTTCACGTTACCGCAACGACCATGAACCGCTTCCGCTTCTTCCCTGCGCTCCTCCTCGGCGTGCTCCTCCTCGCCCCGGCCGCCTCCGCCCAGCAGCGCGCCGAGACCCTCAGCGCCGCCAGCACCGTCGCCGTACCGCCCGGCTACGAGCACCTCCTCACGACGGAGCGCCCCGTGCGCTACCGCCCCGACCCCCAAACCGGCCGCCTCACCCTCACGCCCGAGGGCCGCGCCGAGGCCGAGCGCCTCAAGGCCGCCCGTCCCCCCGCGCCCCGCACGGCAGCGCAGATCGCCGAGGACGAGGCCAAGCAGTGGACCGCCTCGGCCAGGCGCACGGCTCCACCGATCTCCGCCAACAGCAGCGCGACGGTCATCACCGTCAACTCCGCCTGGGGCGACCCGGACAACAACGTCGGCGACGGCATCTGCTTCACCGGCTTCTTTGGGGACGAATGCACGATCCGGGCCGCCATCCAGGAGGCCAACGCCGTCGCCGGCACGGCCCTGGTCCGCATCGAGTTCGACATCGTCTACGGCCCTGGCGGCTCCGAGATCGCGCCGGGCGTGTGGCGGATCGACGTGACCCGGAACTCCGGCGGGACGGACGCGCTCCCCTTCGTCAGCCGGGACAACGTCACGATCGACGGCCTGACCCAGCCCGGTGCCTCGTGCGGGGACCTCGTCGGCGGGACGCCCCACCGCCTCAAGGTCATCCTCGACGGGATCGCCACGAGCTCCGGCCGAGGCCTCGAGTCCTCGAACTCCGGCTTCACCGTGCGCGGCCTCGTCATCCAGAACTTCGGCTTCGGCTACGGGATCATCACCTTCGGGTTCAACACTCTCGTCGAGTGCAACTACGTCGGGACCGACTACACCGGCGAGACGGCGGCGGGCAACTTCGACGGGCTCTACGTCACCGGGACGGTGCGCAACAACCTCGTCAGCGGCAACGGCGGGTTCGGGATCGAGATGCCCCCCTTCCCCTTCCTGACGGTCGCGCGCAACTTCGTAGGCACCGACGACGACGGCAACCAGGCGCTCGGCAACAGCTTCACCGGCATCCTCGTCCGGGGCGACGACGCGACGGTGACGACGAACCTCGTCTCGGCGAATGCCTTCAACGGCATCGAGCTCTTCAGCGACATCTTCGCCAATCCCGCCGAGCGCGCGGTGCTGACGAACAACACCGTCGGGCTGACGCGGCTCCGCGCCGACGCCGGCCTCGGCAACGACCGCTTCGGCATCTACGTCAGCTTCGGCGCGAGCGACAACGACATCGGCCTGCCCGGCCAGGGCAACTTCGTCGGGGCCAGCTTCGGTGCGGGGATCGTCGTCACGGGCTCGGGGACGAACAACAACCGCATCCGGGGCAACACCGTCGGGCTGACCGCCTCGGGCACCGCCGCCCCGAACTACCAGGGCATCTTCGTCGGCGACGCCTTCGGCGACGGCTCGCCGAGCGGGACCGTCGTCGGCGGCACGGCCTCGGGCGCGGGGAACGTCGCCTCCGGCAACAGCCAGTTCGGCATCTCCCTCTTCGGTGCCACCGGCACCCTCGCCGAGGGCAATACCGTCGGCCTCAACGCCGGTGGCACCGCCCGCCCCAACAACTTAGGCGGCGTCATCTTCACCGGCACCACGGGGGGCAGCACCGCGAGCGGCAACACCGTCAGCGGCAACGCCGGCTCCGGCATCATCGTCACCGGTGCCTCCGTCATCGGTGCCGTCATCCGGGAGAACCGCATCGGCACCAACGCCGCCGGCACTGCTGCCCGCCCCAACGGCCTCAGCGGCGTCGTCCTCGATGGGGCCTTCGGCGTCACCGTCCGGGGCAACACCATCGCCGGCAACACCGACACCGGCATCTTCCTCGATGGCGGCACGAGCGGCCACGTCTTCGAAGACAACTTCATCGGCACGAACGCCAGCGGGGCCAACCTCGGCAACGGCCTCCCCGGCGGCAACGGCCTCGCGGGCGTCTACTGCCAGGACGCCCAAGACGTCCGCATCGGCAAGAACTTCTCCCCCAACACCATCGCCCACAACGGCGGCGACGGCATCTTCCTCAGCCCCAACTGCCAGAGCATCTCCGTCGTCGGCAACGTCATCCACTCGAATGGCGGCCTCGCCGTGGACCTCGCCCCGAACGGCGTCAACCCCAACGACACCGGCGACGGCGACACCGGGGCCAACGAGAAGCTGAACTTCCCCGTCCTCACGAGCGCCACCAACGACGGCACGAACGCGACCCTCACCTGGACGCTCAACGCCCGGCCGAACACGACCTACGAGCTCCTCTTCTGCCGCCTCCCCGCGCCGGACCCCTCGGGCCACGGCGAGTGCGAGTTCCCCAACGCGCTCCAGACCACGACGACCAACGGCTCGGGCAACGCCTCGGGCACGAAGACGCTCGGCGCGGCGGCCTATCCCGCCGGGAGCTGGGTCTCGGCGAATGCGACGAAGGCCGTCGGGGCGCTGCCGGCTGGCTACGGCCCGACGAGCGAGTTCTCCCAGGCGCGCCAGGTCACCGACACGAGCACGCCGCCGGGCCTCTTCCTCACGGCGACGAACACCTCGTCGCTGACGGTGGCCCCCGGCGGGTCAGTCTCGTTCTCGTACACCATCGCCAACAACACGGCGGCCTCGGTCACGGGCGACCTCTTCTTCACGGCGCAGCGCGGCAGTGCCACCGTCGCGCAGGGGGTGGTCGTCTCGGGGACGCTGCCGGCCGGGCAGACGGTGACGAGCAGCTTCACGCAGGGGGTGCCGGGGAGCGCGCCGCCGGGGTCGTATACCTACACGCTGCGGATCGGTCAATTCCCGAGCGTGACGGTGGACCAGGTGGCCTTCGCGGTCACCGTGACCGGGAGCGCGCGCCAAGGCGAGGCGGCGGACAGCACGGCGGTGTGGACGCTGAGCGAGGTGATGCCGTGGCGGCCGGCCGAGGTGGCCGACGCAGCGGAGGCGGCGAGCCGTCGTGGGGCCGAGGCGCTGCCGACGGAGGTGATGCTCGCGGCGGCCTACCCGAACCCGTTCGCGCGACAGACGACGCTCGGCTTCGCCCTGCCCTCGTCGCAGAAGGTGACCCTCTTGGTCTTCGACGTGCTCGGGCGCGAGGTGGCCCGGCTCGTGGACGGCGAGGTGGAGGCGGGCCGCCACGAGGCGGTGCTGGGCGGCTCAGGCTTGCCGAGCGGGGTCTACCTCGTCCGCCTCACCGCCGGGGGCACCACGCAGACGCAGCGCCTCACGCTGCTGCGCTAAGCCCTCGCCTTCTCACTGACGCCGGGCGGGGAGCACGGGGGGACGAGGGGAAGCTCTGCTCTGAGAGCTCCGGTGCCCCTCGTCCCCTGCCCCGCCCCCTGCCGCTTCATTAGCCCTTTTAGCCTCTACGACCATGAACCGCTCTCTCCTCCCGATCCTCGCTCTGCTGATGGCCGCGCTGCCCGCCGCCGCCCAGGTGACGTACACCGTCAGCTCGACGGCCGACCCCGGCGATGGGACCTGCGACGCGGCCGGCACCGGCGACGGCTGCACGCTCCGCGAGGCCATCACGGCCTCGAACGAGAGCGCCCCCAACGACCGCATCCACTTCGACATCCCCGGCGCGGGCGTCCGCTCGATCACGCCGCTCACCGTGCTTCCGGTGATCACTGACACCGTCGTCGTGGACGGCTACACCCAGCCCGGCACCTCACCGAACACCCTCGCCGTCGGCAACGACGCCGTGCTGCTCATCGAGCTCAACTCATCGAGCTCAACGGCAACGGGGCAGCCTTCCGGGCCATCGAGATCACGTCGGGCGGGAGCACCGTGCGTGGGCTCATCATCAACCGCTTCAGCGGCAACGGCAGCACCGACGCCTTCCAGCTCCGCACGCGCGGCGGCAACACGATTGCCGGCAACTGGATCGGGCTCGACGCGACGGGCACCTCCGGCGCGCAGAACAACAGCCGCGCCGGCATTTACCTCTTCAACTCGGCCGGCAACACCATCGGCGGGACGGCCCCGGCCGACCGCAACGTGATCCTCGGCGGAGGCAACCCGGCCCTCTACGACGAGGGCACGGGCGGCGGTCACACGATCCAGGGCAACTACGTCGGCACGAACGCGCAGGGCACGGCCTCGCTCGGCCAGAACGGCATCGTGCTCACGACGGCGAACAACCTCATCGGGGGCACGGCCTCAGGCGCGCAGAACGTGATCTCGCTCTCGTCGCGAACCGGCATCCAGTTCAACGAGGGCGGCGCAACGGGCAACACGGTCCAGGGCAACTACGTCGGCGTCGCCGCCGACGGCACGACGAGCCTCGGGTCCGGCTCGGGTATCGTGATTCAGCGCGGGTCGGGGAACCTCATCGGCGGGACGGCGGCGGCGGCGCGCAACGTGATCGGCGGGTCCCAGGGCGTCGTTGTGTTCGGCGTCAGCGGCGTTTCGTCGGGCAACACGGTCCAGGGCAACTACATCGGCGTCAACGCGGCCGGGACGGGCCTGACCAGCGGCACCGGCAACAGGATCACCGGCGTGCTCCTCAGCAGCACGACCGACAACCTCGTCGGCGGGACGGAGCCGGGCGCGGGCAACGTCGTCGCGGGCTTCACCGACGTCGGCGTGAGGATCTTCACCTCGGCCCCCGCCTCGACGGGCAACGTCGTCCAGGGCAACCGCATCGGGACGAACGCGGCCGGCACGGCGGCGCTGCCCAACGGGACGGGCGTCAGCCTCGGCTCCTCGAGCATCTCCCTGCCGACGTCGGGCAACACCATCGGCGGCACGGTGCCCGGCGCGGGCAACGTGATCTCGGGCAACGCGGGCGACGGCGTCTACCTCTCCACTGACGGAACCGCCGTCGGCACCGGCAACACCATCCAGGGCAACTACATCGGCGTCGCGGCCGACGGCACGACGCCGCTCGGCAACGGGCAGCATGGCATTGAGATCGGCCAGGGCAGCGGGAACGTGATCGGCGGGACGGCAGCCGGTGCGGGCAACGTGATCGCCTACAACGGGGTGCCGGCAGGCCGCTACGGGGTCGTCGTGTTCAGCGGGACCGGCAACGCCATCGTGGGGAACGCGGTCTATGGCAACGGCCGGATCGGTATCAACCTCTTCGTCTCGGGAGACGCCGGCAACGGCGTCACACCGAACGACCCTGGCGACGCGGACAGCGGCCCGAACAACCTCCAGAACACCCCAGAGATCGTGGGAAGCACTCTGGCGGGCGGTCAGCTCACGGTCACGTACCGCGTGGACACGGACCCGGCCAACGCCGCCTACCCCCTCCGCGTCGAGCTCTTCCGCGCCGACGCCTCCGGCGAGGGGGGCGAGGCGTTGCTCGGGACCGGCACCTACACCACGGCCGACCACGGCGGCTGCGGCACGCCGCCGTGCCCGAAGACGGTGACGCTCACGCCCGCCGCGGCCGTGCTCCCCACCGACGCCCTCGTCGCCACGGCCACCGACGCCGACGGCAACACGAGCGAGTTCACAGGCACGCCCCACGGCGTGCCTGCGGAGCCGGGCGCGGAGCCTCCCGCCACGACGGCGCTCTACGCCCCGGCTCCCAACCCCACGGCCGGGCCGCCCGTGCGCCTCGCCGTCTACGACGTGCTCGGGCGCGAGGTCGCCCGGCTCGTGGACGGCGAGCAGGCGGCAGGTCCGCACGTGGATGCCCTGGACGTGGAGCGGCTCGCGGCCGGGGTCTACGTCGTGCGGCTGGAGGCCGGTGGGCAGGTGCAGACGCAGCGCCTCACGCTCGTGCGCTGATGCAAAGCGGGAGGCGCTTGCAGGCGTCCCGTCCTCGACCGAGAGGGCAGAAAGGCACTAAACGAAGAGAGACGTCCCCCATAAACCAAGAGAGTGTTCCCCATGACCCCGCTACAAGCAACTCCCTCGCTGACTGAGCGCCCGTTCGCTGAGAACGGAACGCTGGAGACGTTACGCACGTCGCTGCGCGGCGACCTGATCGGTACCGATGATCCCGGATACGACGCGGCGCGCGCCATCTGGAACGGCCTGATCGACCGCTGCCCGGCGGCCATCGCGCGCTGCCTCGGCGTGGCCGATGTCCTCGCCGCCCTGGCGTTCGCCCGCGAGCACGACCTGCCCGTCTCGATCCGCAGCGGAGGGCACAACATCGCCGGCCTCGCCGTGAACGACGGGAGCCTCATGATCGACCTCTCCCGGATGCGCGGCGTCCGTGTCGATCCGGCTGCGCGCACGGCCCATGCCCAGGCCGGCTGCCTGCTCAGCGACGTAGACCGCGAGACCCAGGTCCACGGCCTCGCCGCCGTGCTCGGCTTCGTCTCGACGACCGGCATCGCGGGCCTGACGCTCGGAGGCGGATTCGGCTACCTCACGCGCCGGTTCGGCTGGACCTGCGACACCGTCCGGTCGATGGAGGCCGTCACCGCCGACGGGCGCGTCGTGCGCGCCAGCGAAGAGGAGCACCCCGACCTGTTCTGGGGGCTGCGGGGCGGCGGCGGCAACTTCGGCGTCGTGACGAACATCGAGTACCAGCTCTACCCCGTCGGGCCGCAGATTCTCGGAGGCGCGATGGCGTGGCGGGGAGAGGAGGCCCCCGCCGTACTCGAGGCCTACCGCACCCTCCTGGCGGAAGCGCCGCCGGAGATGACGTGTGTGGCCGCGCTGCGGAAGGCCCCGCCCGCCCCCTGGCTCGACAAGGACGTCCACGGCAAGGCGATCATCGCGCTCTTCATCTGCTACACCGGGGTGTTCGAGGAAGGGGAGGCCCTCGTCGCCCCGCTCCGCTCCCTGGGGTCCCCCGTGGGCGACGTCGTGCAGCCCCGTTCCTACCTCTCGCAACAGACCCTGCTCGACGCGACCCAGCCGAAGGGCCGCCGCTACTACTGGAAGTCGGACTACCTCCCCGGCCTCGACGCCGAGATGGCGGCCCCGCTCATCGAGCACGCCGAGCGGATCGTCTCGCCGCACGCAGCCATCCTGCTGTTCCCCCTCGACGGGGCCATCGGCCGTCTGCCCGACGACCACTCCGCCGCCGGGAACCGGGATGCCGGTCTCGTCCTCAACATCGCCGCCGGCTGGGACGATGCAGCCGACGACGCGGCAAACATCGCGTGGGCGCGCGCGGCCTGGCACGACCTGCGCCGCTTCTCGACCGGCGGGGCCTACATCAACTTCCAGACGGAAGACGAAGGCGACGAGCGCATCCGCGCCGCCTATGGGAAGAACTACGAGCGGCTCGTGGAGGTGAAGACGGCGTGGGACCCGGACAACGTGTTCCGGATGAACAAAAACGTCCCGCCGAAAGGATGACGCCTAACCGACGTGACGCAGTACACCATGAAAGCAGGACTCCATGACCTGCTGGCCGAGGCCAACGGCCGCGTCAAGACCTACACCGTAGACGAGGTGCGGGGCCTCCTCAGCGATGATGACGTCGCATTCAGCGACGTGCGTGACGAGCCCGAGCTCCGGGACACCGGGGCGCTCCCCGGTGCCGTCCACGCCTCGCGCTGGATGCTCGCGTGGAAGGAGGCGGGGGGCCCTGTCGAGCCGGTGTAGCGTCCGCTCGCACGCAAATCCACCTCGGTCGAGTGCATTCCTTACGCATCGCGCGCGTCTGCCGGGTCTTCAGGGGGCCTCCCTCCCAATCCGCCCCCATGCCGCACCTCGGCCACCTAGCGCTCGTCCTCCTCGTGTTGCTCGGGGCGGAGGTCCGGGCGCAGGACGTGCCGCGCGGCCACATTACCCTCAGCGGGACCGTGAGCGACGCGGCGAGCGGCGAGCGGCTGCCGGGCGCGAACGTCTTCGTGCCGAGCCTGGCGGCAGGGACGACGACGAACACCGCCGGGTATTTCAGCCTCCGCCTCCCGGCCCAGGCCGACACTGTCCGCCTCCGCGTCTCCTACGTCGGCTACCGGAGCGCGACGCTCGCCGTCGCCATCAGCGAAGACCACCGGCTCGACGTGGCGCTCGTGCCGCAGACCGAAGCTGCCGGCGAGGTCGAGGTCGTCGCCGAGCGCGGGGAAGACCAGGTGACGTCCACGCGGATGAGCACCACGGCGCTGACCGCCGCCGAGGTGGAGCGGCTCCCGGCGCTGCTCGGCGAGCCGGACCCGATCAAGGCGATCCAGCTCCTGCCCGGCGTCCAGAGCGGGGCCGAGGGCCAGACCGGGCTCTACGTCCGCGGCGGCGGCCCGGACCAGAACCTCGTCCTCCTCGACGGCGCGCCGGTCTACAACGTCAGCCACGTCCTCGGCTTCCTCTCCGTCTTCAACACCGCCTCGATTGCCCGCGTCGAGCTGACGAAGGGCGGCTTCCCGGCGCGCTTCGGCGGGCGGCTCTCCTCCGTGGTGGACGTGGCGCTGCGCGAGGGGAACCGGAAGGGGTATGGGACCGAGGGGTCGGTCGGCCTCGTCGCCTCGTCGCTCACGGCCGAGGGGCCGCTGCCCGGCCTCCCCGGCTCATTCCTCGTCGCGGGGCGGCGGACCTACATCGACGTGCTGGCCCGGCCGGTCCTCGCCGGGCGGACGAACGGGCAGGACCTGACCTCCTACTTCTACGACCTCAACGCCCGCCTCACGCTCGACGCGAGCGAGCGCGACCGGCTCGCGCTCAGCGCCTACCTCGGCGACGACGTCTACGGCACAGCCTACACCACAACGGCGGCCGACGGCTACCGCGAGCGCTTCGAGGGCGGGGCGACGTGGGGCAACGCCCTCGCCACGCTCCGCTGGACCCGCCCGGTCTCGGACCGCCTCTTTGCCACAGCGGCCCTCACCGCGAGCCGCTACCGCTTCGTGACGCGGACCCGGCTGGAGCAGCACGGGGCCGGTGCCCCGCCGGCCTTCGAGGAAGTCGCCTACACCTCCGGCATCGCCGATCTCGGCGGGCGGGGCGACCTCGAATGGGCCGCGACGGGTCATGCCTTCCGAGCCGGCGCGGGGCTGACGCGGCACCACTTCAATCCCGGCGTAGGGGCGCTTCGCTACCGGCTCGCCGACAGCGCGGCGGCGGCTACGGCCGGGACCATCGCCGAGGCGCTCACGCCCGAGACGGTCGGCTACACCACCTGGGAGGGCTTCGCCTATGCCGAGGACGACCTTCGGATTACGGCGCGGCTCGGGGCGAACGTCGGCCTCCACGCGGCGGCGATGCGCGTCGGCTCCCGGACCTACGCCTCGCTCCAGCCCCGCCTCGCGGCCCGCTATCTCCTCACGCCCGACTGGTCCCTCAAGGCATCGTTCAGCACGATGGAGCAATACCTTCACCTCCTCGCCAATTCGGGGATCAACCTCCCCACCGACCTGTGGCTCGCCCCGACGGAGCGCGTTGGGCCGCAGCGGGCGTGGCAGGCCGCCCTCGGCACGACGGTCCGGATCGGCCGGGGTTGGACGCTCGAAGTGGAGGGGTTCTACAAGGACATGCGGGGGATCATCGAGTACCGGCCGGGGGCGAGCTTCGTCGTGCCGGGGCAGGACTGGCAGGACCAGGTCGAGGTCGGGCGCGGGTGGGCCTACGGGGCCGAGGTGTTCCTCCGCCGCTCGGCCGGGCGGACGACGGGCTGGCTCGGCTACACGCTCTCGTTCTCGCAGCGCCGGTTCGACGGATTGAATGACGGCGCGACGTTCCCCTACCGCTACGACCGCCGCCACGACGTCGCGCTCGTCGTGAGCCACCGCTTCAGCGACGCACTCGACCTCGGGGCGACGTGGGTCTACGGGACGGGGCAGGCCGTGACCCTCGCCACGGCGCGCTTTTTCGAGAACGGCCTCCTCGACCCCCGGCAGCTCCAGAGCCTCGACCCCGCCAACCCCGGCGGTGCGGTCGCGCTCCCGACGCTCGTCCACTACGGCCCGCGCGGCGGCTACCGGATGGCGGCCTACCACCGGCTCGACCTCGTGCTCAACT
>JBBSMV010000093.1:0-10552 GCA_038232975.1 Rhodothermales bacterium | reverse complement strand
CGTGGCCTCGTGCTCGCCGCGCTCGCCACGGAGCTCGAGCGGGACCCTCACGTTCTCGAGCGCCGTCAGCGTCGGGATCAGGCGGAACTGCTGGAAGATGAAGCCGACCGCGCGCCCGCGCACGCGCGCCCGGCCGTCCTCGTCGAGCGCGTCGAGGGCCTCGCCGCAGAGCGCCACCGAGCCGGAGGTCGGCCGGTCGAGGCCGGCTGACAGCCCGAGGAGCGTCGTCTTGCCGCTCCCGCTCGGCCCGACGACCGCGCAGGTCGCCCCGTCGGCGAGGTCGAACGACACGTCGTCGAGCACGGTCAGGCGGCGGCTTCCGCTGGCAAAGGTTTTGGTCAGGCGGCGGACGGAGAGGGCGAGCGACACGGAATCTCGGGCTGGGGAAGAGGGCAGGCGGGTACGCCCGGCCCCGACGCCTGTTGCAAGGAGAGCGTCGAGGGTCGGGAGTCGAGCGTCGGGAGTCGAAGGAGAAACCAAAGCGAGAAACCAGAAACCGGCTGCGTGGGTTGGCTGCCGCCCTCTCGCAACGCCTGCCCCCATGCTCCGCGCCCTCCGCCTGATGCTGCTCCTCGCCGCCTTCCCTGCCTGCGCCCCCTCTTCCGATGCGCCCGTCGCCCCGGCCGTCACAGAAGACCCGCCCGCGGATGCCCCCTCCGAACCCGCGGCGGAACCCGGCGACAGCGCGCTGACCGTCGTCTACCTCGGCGACTCGCTCACCGCCGGCTACGGGCTGGCGCAGGGCGAGGACCAGGCCTACCCCGCGCTCCTCGCCGCGAAAGCCGACTCGCTCGGGATTGCCGTCCGCACCGTCAACGCTGGGGTCAGCGGCGACACCTCGGCCGGCGGCCTCCGCCGCATCGCGTGGCTCGCTGACCGGCAGCCGATGGATGTGCTCGTGCTCGCCCTCGGCGCAAACGACGGCCTGCGCGGTCTCCCCACCGAGGCGCTGCAAGCGAACCTCGAAGGCACCATTGCCCGCGCCCGTGCCGCCAACCCCGAGGTCCGCATCGTGCTGGCCGGCATGATGGTGCCGACGAACATGGGCGGCGAGTACGGCCGGCGCTTCTCCGAGGTCTACCGCACCGTCGCCGAGGAGCAGCACGCCGAGCTGATCCCGTTCCTGCTCGAGGGCGTCGGCGGCGTGCGCGCCCTCAACCAGGTCGACGGGGTCCATCCGACCGCCGCCGGCCAGCGCGTCATGGCCGAGACCGTGTGGCGGGCGCTCCGGCCCGTGCTCGAAGACACCCGTGCTGAGGCGAGCTAAGCCTGCCTCTTGCCGACGCGGCTCTCGGTGCCGTGGAGCAGCCGCCCGATGTTGGCGCGGTGCGTGAACAGGATCAGGAACGGCACCACGATGCAGAACCACATCGTCGGGGCCGAGACGTCCACGCCGAAGACCCACTCGCGCAGGAGTTGCGTCAGCGGCAGCGACGCCGCCGCCGCCATCGAGGCCAGCGAGACGTAGCGCGTCGTCCACACGATGATCGCAAACAGGCCCAGCCCGACGAGCACCGGCACCGGCGCGAGCGCCACGACGACGCCCGCGCCCGTGGCGACGCCCTTGCCGCCCTTGAAGCCGGCGTAGAGCGTGTAGATGTGCCCGAGCACGGCGGCGGCCCCGGCCAGCACCATCAGCCAGCCGTCGCCGTTGGGCCAGAAGAACTCCGGCGGGGCCTCGCCGCCGACGCGCAGCCGGGCGATCACGCCGACGGCGAAGACGCCCTTCAAGAGGTCAATCAGCATCACCGCGAGGCCGGGGCCGGTGCCGAGCGTGCGGAATACGTTCGTCGCCCCGGCGTTGCCGCTGCCGTGCTGCCGGATGTCGATCCCGCGGAGCCAGCGCGCGGCCAGGATGCTCGTCGGGACCGAGCCGACGAGGTAGCTGAGGACGAGGATCAGGACGAGCGAGAGCATGGCGTCAACCGGAAAGGGCCTCTAGCGCAGCAGGGTGAGCGGGCGCGTCTGCGTCACGCCTGCCACGTCGAGGCGGGTGAAGTAGGCACCGCTCGGGAGCGCGCGCGCGTCGAACGCGGCGGCGTGGTCGCCGGCCGGCAGCCGGCCGTCCACGAGCACGGCGACCTCGCGCCCGAGCACGTCGTAGACCGCGAGCCGGACGTGGGCGGCCTCGCCGAGCGTGAACGGCACCGTCGCCGCGCCGGTAGCCGGGTTGGGGTAGCTCGCGCCGAGGGTGAAGGCCCCGGCGGGTGCCGCGCCCGGCTCGCCGGCCACCGAGCCGTCGTCGAGGCGGAGCACGAACAGGCCGCGCTGCATGTCCGAGGCGATGAGCTTGCCCGAGGGGAGGTACGGGTAGACCGTCCAGGCCCCGACGAAGCCGGTTTGCGGGCCGGGATGGGTGTCGTAGAAGGCGTCGGCGACGGGGTTCTCGGGGTCGCTCACGTCGAAGACGCGGACGCCGTCGGCGTAGTGGGCGATGTAGAGGAGGTCGTCCTTGACGTAGCAGTTGTGGACGGGCTGCCCCGGCGTCACGACGATGTCGGCCACCTGCTCGACGTTGAACAGGTCGCGCACGTCGAAGGCGCGGGTGTGCGGCTCGCTCCCGATCTCGTCGCCGACGAAGACGTAGTCCCCGTCCTCGGTCGCGCAGATGTTGTGCGCGCCCTGGTAGCTGCTGGCGGCGTACTGGAAGTTCGAGGTCACCGTCGGACTAGTCTTGTCCGCAATGTCGAGGATGTCGACGCCCTGGTTGTAGATCGCGGCGGCGTAGAGCACGTCGCCGACGATCTCCACGTCGTGGTAGTAGGTGCTGCCGTCGGTGCCGCCGACGAAGGCTGGGGCTGTGGGGTCGGCAAGGCTATAGATGCGGAGGCCGTCGGCGTTACCACCGACGACGTAGAGGTAGTCGCCGTCGACGAGGACGTTGTGCGAGCCGCCGTCGCCGCCGCCGGTGTCGAGCGTGCCGACCTGCACCGGGTCGGCCGGGTCGGAGAGGTCAATGATCTGAAGCGCGGCGTACTCGTTGACGAGGTAGGCGTACTGGTTGTAGGTCTTGACGTCCTTCGCGTCGCTGATCCCCCGCACGTAGCCGACCTCGACCGGCTGGTCGTCGGTCACGTCAATGACGTAGAGGCCGTCGTAGCGGGCGCAGAGGAGGGCGTACTCGCGGCCGGTCGCCGGGTCCACGTAGCCCCAGATGTCACCGTAGCTGCTCGACGGGTCGAGCGTGCCGACGAGCGTCATGTCGAGCGAGCGGATCGGGAGGGCACGGACCTCCCGGCTCACGTCGAGCACCTCCCCGTCGGCGTCTATGGCCTCGGCGCGGAAGTAGAACTGAGCCGTGGGGTCGGTCACCTCGACGGTGTAGCTGGTCTCGCTCGGGTCGAGGAGGGCGAGGGCCTCGGCGGCGGGCGAGGCGACGCCCTGGTAGACGATGATCGCGTCGGCCTCAGGCGGAGCGTCGTAGCTCCACGTGAGCACGACCTCGCCGTTGCCCGGCTCCGCCGTGAAGTCGCGGATTTCGGCGAGGAGGATCGAGAGCGTGGCCGGGTCGGTCTCGAAGAAGGCGTGGCCCGGCTCGAGGCGACCCTCCCACACGTAGAGGATGTCGAGGTCATCGGCGTCGCCGGCGATGTTGACGTCGGCGTAGGTCGTGCCGGTGCCGTCGTAGGCGCTCGCCATCACCCAGAGGTACTCGCGGTTCCCGTTCTCGGCGGTGCCGGGGTCCCACGTCATATTGGGCGTGGCCTCATCCCCGTCCTCGCTGATGCAGACGTTGAGGCGGCGCGGGTTGTCCGGGTCGGACACGTCATAGACGGCACCGGGAAAGGTGCCGACGCCTGTTGCCTCCCAGCCCAGGTCGGCACGGAAGGTCTGCGCCAGCGTGGTTTCCTGGGAGGAGAGCACAATCTCGATGGGCACGTCGCCGTCCGGCCCGATGGCCGAGCCGGCGAGGTAGCGCCCGCGCGAGACCGAGCCGAAGAAAGTCTCGCCGCCCACGTCGCGGCCGCGCATCCAGCGGGGGTCGTTGTCCCAGCGCCAGGTGAGGTCGGCCTCGTCGCCGGTGCGCGCGATAGCGGGGGCTGCCCACGACTCGGCCTGCGGGGCGCGGGTAAGGGCAGGATCGAGCTGGGCGAAGGCGGAGGCGCTTCCGAGCACGAGTGCAGCAAGAGCGAGGAGCGGAGCGAAACGGGGCATTGAGTTGGGATATCGGCGGGAGAGAACGCGGGGTGAAGAATATAGAGTGTTTACTCCCCCCTCGGCGTAGGGGTCCCCCTATACTTCGATGCGCCGATGCTTCCGCCGAGTGAGCGGCAGCGGAGCATGGGCGGGAGTGGGCGAGCAGAAATAGTTCATCCACTGCGTGAACTCATCCCCTGCAAGCGCGTCCCATGCGCGGTCATCGGCTCCACCGAACGCGCCCTCTGCCACCTGCATCCCTCCGCTGATGCTTCGCCTTCTGATTCTCGGCCTCGTGCTGCTGCCCGTGCTCCCTGCCGCTGCGCAGAGCGGCGGCTCCGACATCGCCGCGTCCGAGCGCGGCCGCGCCGTCCGCTACGACCCCGGCGCGACGGGCCGGCCGACCGCCAGCGGCGAGCCGTACAACCCCGAGCGCGTCACGCTCGCCCACCCGACGCTCCCGTTCGGGACGCTCGTCGAGCTCACCAACCTCGCCAACGGCCAGCGCGTCACGGCCCGCGTGAGCGACCGCGCCCCGGCCTCGTCGCCGCTGCGCGTCCTCGTCTCGGCCAGCGCCGCCGACCGCCTCGGCCTCGGCGCGCGCGGCGGTGACGTGGTGCTCCGGCTCGGCGAGGACGAGCTCGCGCTCTTGCGCGTCCGGGCGATGCAGGAGCGCGAGCGCGCCCGTGCCGCGGAGACCACAGCAGGTGCCGCGCCGCCGGTCGCGCAGGCCGCCACCCGAGGCTTCACCGTCCAGCTCGCCTCGTTCTCCGACCCCGCCCGCGCGACGGCGCAGGCCGACGCGCTGCGCGGGGCGTGGGTGCTCCCCGTGACCGTCGGCGGCACGCGCGTCTACCGGGTCTGCTACGGCGTCTTCCCCACGGCCGAGAGCGCGGCCTCCGGTGCCGCGAGCCTCGGCAGCCGAGGCATCAACGGCTTCGTCAAGTCGCTCGACGCCCCGCCGGCCCGCACCGCCTCGGACGCCGGACGGCTGTGAGGACAGCAGGCAGAGGGAGCTGGCAAAGGTACCCACTGTTGTGCTACGCGCCCGACCAGGGCGACCACATGGGGTCGCCCTGGTCGGGCAATCGCGGGAGGGCCGGCCAGAGTGTGCCTGTCCCTACGCCTCCCCGGTTCATCGTTTCACCGGCCCACAGCCAGCTCGATCTTGAGCGAGATATCGAGGGCCCTCGCCGAATGCGTCAGCGCGCCGGAGGAGATGAAGTCCACCCCCGTCGCCGCAATCGCTGCGACCGTGGCGAGCGTCACGTTGCCCGACGCCTCGGTCTCGAACCGCCCGCCGACGCGCCCGACGGCCTCGCGCAGCATCGCTGTGTCTACTGTTCCATCGGGGGCGAGGCGGACCATGTTGTCGAGCAGCACCCGGTCAACGCCGCCGGTGGCGAGCACGGCGTCTACCTCGCCGAGCGTCCGGGCCTCGATCTCGATGAGGAGGCCCGGCGCGTGCGCGGCGCGGTAGGCGCGCGCGGCCTCGATGGCGGCGCGCACGCCGCCGGCCGCCGCGATGTGGTTGTCCTTGACGAGGACCATGTCGTAGAGCCCGGCGCGGTGGCTCGTCCCGCCGCCGAGCCGGACGGCCCACTTGTCGAAGGCCCGCAGGCCGGGGGCCGTCTTGCGCGTGTCGAGGATCCGGGTGCCGGGGCCGGCGGCGTTCACCATGCGCCGCGTCGCCGTGGCGATGCCGCTCATCCGCTGCATCAGGTTGAGCGCGAGCCGCTCGCCCGAGAGGATGGCCCGCGCCGGGCCTCGGACCGTCCCGAACCGCGTGCCTGCCGCCACGGCGTCGCCGTCGGCCGCGCGCCAGCCGACGGCAACGGCCGCGTCGAGCCTAGCGAACACCCGCTCGGCGACGGCGAGGCCCGCGAGCACGCCCTCCTCCTTCGCCAGGAAATAGGCCTCGGCGCGCTGACCGGCCGGGACCGTCGCCAGCGTCGTCACGTCGCCCGAGCCGACGTCCTCGGCGAGGGCACGCTCGATGAGGGCGTCCATCTCCGCCGGGTCGGGCGTCGTCATGCGGCCTGGGCGTCGGCGGCGAAGACGTCGAGGAGCGCCTGCGGGGCGCGGACGGGGCGGCGGCGCGCGGTGTCGAAGAAGCAGAGCACGACGGTGCCCGAGACGAGGACCTCGGGTTCGCCCGCCCGCCGGACCTCGTACTCGGCGCGGACGCGGGAGGCCGGGGTCTCGGGGAAGCGGACGAGCACGTCGAGCAGGTCGTCGTAGCGCGCCGGGCGGTGGTAGCGGACGGCGAGGTCCACGACGGGCATGATGACTCCGGCCTCTTCGAGCGACTTGTAGGTCAGCCCGTGCGCCCGCAGCGCCTCGGTCCGCGACGCCTCGAAGTAGTCCAGGTAGTAGGCGTGGTAGACGACGCCCATCGGGTCGCACTCGCCGTAGCGAACCCGGTGGGAGTAGTGGTGCTCGATCATCGGTTCCTGGTTTTCAGTTTCTGGTTTGCCTGCGGCGAGGCTGCGCGTTCTGGTTCAGCTTCCTTGTTCGTTCTTGCTCAACCAGAAACCAGAAACTAGGAACTAGAAACTCCTCCTTCCACCCACGCGCCCATGCCGTCGAACTTGGCGAGGCGCTCGGCCAGGAGCGTCTCCGTGTCGAGGCGGTCGAGGTCGTCGAGGGCGGCGGCGATGGCGGCCCCCGTCGCGTCGAAGGCGGCCTGCGGGTCGCGGTGGGCCCCGCCGCGCGGCTCGGGCACGATCGCGTCCACGATGCCCTGCTCGACGAGGTCCGGGGCGGTCAGCTTGAGCGCGCGGGCGGCCTCCTCCTTGTAGTCCCAGCTCCGCCACAGGATCTGCGAGCAGCTCTCGGGCGAGATCACCGAGTACCACGCGTTCTCGAGCATCAGAATCCGGTCGCCGACGCCGATGCCGAGCGCGCCGCCCGAGGCCCCCTCGCCGATCACGACCACGACGATGGGGACCGGCAGCCGGGCCATCACCAGGAGGTTGCGCGCGATGGCCTCGGCCTGGCCGCGCTCCTCGGCCTCGAGGCCGGGGAACGCGCCGGGCGTGTCGAGCAGCGTGACGATGGGCTTGCCGAACTTGGCCGCCATGCGCATCAGGCGGAGGGCCTTGCGGTAGCCCTCGGGGTTGGGCATCCCGAAGTTGCGGTACTTCCGGCTCTTGGTGTCGCGCCCCTTCTGCTGGCCGAGCACCATGACGGTCCGGTCGCGGCTGCCCCAGCGGCTGCCCTGGAAGCGCCCGAGGCCGCCGACGAGCGCGCGGTCGTCGCCGAAGAGGCGGTCGCCGTGGAGCTCGCGGAAGCCGCGCGTCAGGCCGCCGATGTAGTCGAGCGTGTAGGGCCGCTCGGGGTGGCGGGCGAGCTGCACCCGCTGCCACCGCGTCAGGCCCTGGTAGATCGAGGCGCGGAGCGTCTCGACGCGGGCCTCGAGCGCCTCGATCTGCGGCGAGAGGTCGACCGAGCTGTCCTCGGCGTCGTAGGTCCGGAGCTCGCGGAGCTTCTCCTCGAGCTCGTAGAGCGGCTTCTCGAAGTCGAGCAGGTGCATAGAGGGGATTCGTGATTCGTGATTCGTGAGGGCTAGAATCCCCGCTGGGGGAGGCCTCACGAATCACGAATCACGCTTTACGGAACAGGGCGCGGAGCAGGATTTCGAGGTCGAGCGCGGCGGACTGGTTGCGGGCGTAGAACCAGTACGCCCGGTGCGCCTCGACGATGTCGGCCGGCGGGGCGGCGAGCGTGTCGAGGATCGAGACGACGCCGGGGCGCAGGCCCCAGTCGGCCGGCGGGTGCGCGCGCGCGGCGTCGTAGCCGATGAGCGCCCGCCGCCCGGCCAGCACCGACGGCATCCGGGCCGTCGCCGTGGCGAGCCGCCGCAGCCTGCCGGCTCCCCGGCTGTGCGGCCGGAGGCGCAGCCCGAGCCGGACGAGCGGGTGGAGCACCACGCCGAGGAGCGCCACCGGCACCTCGACCGCCCGCCGCGCCAGCGCCGAGCGCAGCGGGGCCACGAAGCTCTCAGCCTCGCGGAGCGGCGTCGAGAAGTCGTCAACGGACGCCTTGCCGATGATCCGGTCCTGGCCCTGGGTGAGGATCTTGAACTGGACCGGCAGGTCGCGCAGCCCCCGCATGTGCCGCAGGATGGCCGTGTTCGAGAGGCTGTCGGCGGCGAAGACCACGTCGTCGATCTCGCGGAGCCGGACGAGGTCGCGCAGGTGCCGCGCCACGCCGAGGCGGGTGACGCCGTTCGCCGCCGGGCCGTCGGCCTCCACCGTGTCCACGAACCCGACGAGCCGGAGCGGCGGGTCGAGGCGGCGGGCCAGCAGGCCGTGGAGGCGCTCGGCCTCGCCGGGGCTGCCGACCAGCAGCGCCCGCCGGTTGCCGTACTGCCGCCGGTTGACGGCGAGCCGCCACGCCGCGAGCACGACGGCCACGGCGAGAAAGCCGAGCAGGATCGTCGCCCGCGAGAAGGCGAAGCTCCGGGCGAAGAACGAGAACGTGGTCACCGCGAGGAAGGCCACGCCCGTGCCCGAGAGCACCGGCCGGACCGGGTAGCGCCGCCGGGGCCGGTAGCCGCCGGCCGCCGCCACGCCGAGCACGACCGCCAGCGCGTAGGCCGGGACGAGCGCCGTGTAGTAGAGCGACGTAAAGGCGATGCCCTGCTGCGCCGACCACCCCAGCGCCACCGCCATGCCGATCAGCAGCGCCAGGCCGAAGTCGAGCAGCGGCACGGCCAGCGCCCCGAGCGCCTTGGCGGCCATGCTGAGGCCGGCGCGCGCCAGGATGCCGGCGCGGATCAGCCCGGCCAGCGTCCGCGAGTGGTTGCCGGCGAAGTGCTTCTCGGCGAACTGGAGCATCGCCCCGTAGAAGAGGCGAACGTAGCGCAGCTCGCCCTTGCGCGTGCACTCGCCCTTGTAGTGGACGATCTGGGTCTCGGGCGTGTAGTAAATCTTCCAGCCCGCCTGCTGGATGCGGAAGCACCAGTCGAGGTCCTCGCCGTACATGAAGAACGCCTCGTCGAAGAGGCCTGCGCCGGGTTGGGTGTGGGAGGGTGGGAGGGTGGGAGGGTGAGAGGAAGGCTGGTTTTTTGTCCCCCCATCCTCCCAGCCCCCCATCCTCCCGGCCCCCCATCCTCCCATCCTCCCATCCTCATGCAAAGCGGCGGTGCGGACCATCATGCACGAGCCCGAGAGCGCGTCCACCTCACAGACCTCGTCGAGCGGGAGGTACGTCATGTTGTAGCGGCCGAACGTCCGGCTCTCCGGGAACAGCCGCGAGAGGCCGAGCATCCGGTAGAGCGCGACCGCCGGGGTCGGGAAGGCGCGGCGGCTCTCGGGGGCGAAGGTCCCGTCGGGGTTCAGAATCCGGCAGCCGGCGGCCCCCGCCTCGGGGTGGGCGTCCATGAAGGCGACGAGCGCGCGGAGCGTGTCCTCCTGCACGAGCGTGTCCGGGTTCAGGATCAGCAGGTAGCGCCCGGCGGCCTCGCGGATGGCCTGGTTGTTGGCGCGCGCGAACCCTACGTTGGCCTCGTTGGCGAGGAGCCGGACCTCGGGGAAGCGCGCGCGCACCATCGCGGCCGAGCCATCCACCGAGTTGTTGTCCACGACGAAGGTCTCGACCGACAGCCCGGTCGAGGCGCGCCTGACCGAGCCGAGGGCCTGCTCCAGGAACTCGCGGACGTTGTAGTTGACGATGACCACCGAGACGTCGACGACGTCGGTACCGACGGCATCGGCGGTGCGCTCGGCGGGCGGGGCTGCCAGAGGCGAGTGGGAGGCGGAATCGCGCATAGCGGCGCAAGATACGACGCCACGGCGGAAAGCACAGAAGCGGAGAAGGGTGGAAGCGGGGAAGAGCAGAAGACCAGTTCGGCGGCGGGACAGCGCTCTTCCGCCCTTTCTCCCCTCCGCTCTTAAAACCCCTTCCTCAGCCGACCCCGCTCGGGGCTGCCGGCCGCGCCGGTGCCGCCACGGGACTGGTGGCTTCTAGGCAGGCCTCCGGGCTGGCCCACGTCCGCTCGAACGAGACGGTGAGGGTAGTCCCCGCGCCCGGCGTGCTCTCGATCTCGATCCGCCCGCCCATCAGGTCCACGAGCTGCCGGGTGATCGCCAGGCCGAGGCCGCTGCCCTCGTGGCTGCGCCGCATCCCCATCGAGGCCTGCTCGAACTCGGCGAAGAGCGCCGGGGCGTCCGCGTCGGCGATTCCGATGCCGGTGTCGAGCACGCGGACAGATACGCGGCGCGCGGTGGCCTCGACCCGGAGCAAGACCTCGCCCTCGGCGGTGAACTTGACGGCGTTCGAGAGGAGGTGCCTCAGAATCCGCCGCAGCGCCTCGCGGTCGAGCTGCGCGCGCGCGGCGGGGGCGGCCGCGACGTGGAAGCGCAGCCCTTTGGCCTCGGCCTCGGGGCGGACCTCGTCGGCCACCGCCGCG
>JBBSMV010000092.1:0-10586 GCA_038232975.1 Rhodothermales bacterium | reverse complement strand
TGTGGCGGCTCCGCATCGCCTCGCCGGGGGCGTACTCGCTCAACCTCGGCTTCCGCCGGTTCCGCCTGCCCGAGGGCGCGGCGCTCTGGCTCTACCCGGCCGGCGAGGCCCCGCACTTCCGGGCCTTCACCGCCGCCGACAACGAGGCCCACGGCGAGCTGTGGACCCCGATCGTGCGCGGCGACGAGATCGTCGTTGAGCTGAACCTGCCGGCGGCGAAGCCCTACGCCGAGCCGGACTTCGAGTTGGAGATCGGCCAGGTCAACCACGCCTACCGGCCCTTCGGGATCGCGCGCGCGGCCCTCACCGCGGACGACCTCGCCCGCTCGGGCGCGTGCAACGTGGACGTGGTCTGCCCCGAGGGCAACCCCTACCGCGACATCATCCGCTCGGTCGGGGCCTACTCGGTCAACGGCTCTGACGCGTGCAGCGGCTCGGCGATGAACAACACGTCGGAGAACGGGGCACCGCTCTTCCTGACGGCCGACCACTGCGGCGTCCGCGCCGGCAACGCCGCCAGCGTGGTGATCTACTGGAACTACGAGAGCTCGACCTGCCGCACCCCCGGCTCTCCGGCGAGCGGGCAGGACGGCGATGGCGAGCGCGACCAGTTCAGCTCGGGCGTCACCTTCCTCGACACCTCCGGCGGCGGCACCTCCGGCGGCCCGGACTGGACCCTCGTCCAGACCGACGACCCGATCCCGCCGGAGTACGGCGTCTTCCTCAACGGCTGGGACCGCCGCGACCGGGCCGCCGCGAGCGCCCTCACCATTCATCACCCCCGCATCGAGGAGAAGCGCATCTCGTTCGAGAACGACCCGACCAGCATCACGAGCTACCTCAGCGATGCGCCCAACCCCAACGGCACCCACCTCCGCATCGAGGACTGGGACCTCGGCACGACCGAGGGCGGCTCCTCCGGCTCGCCGCTCTTCAGCCCCGAGAAGCGCGTCATCGGGCAGCTCTCCGGCGGCTTCGCCTCGTGCAGCAGCCAGACCTCCGACTGGTACGGCCGCATGGCCCGCGACATGGCGACCGGGGCCGAGGCCTTCCTCGACCCCGGCAACACGGGCACCCTCTTTATTGACGGGATGGAGGCGGGCAACCCGCTCGGCCCGGTCCAGCTCGTCGCCTCGATGGCCGCCGCCCCGGCCTCGGTCTCGCCCGGCGAGACGACGACCATCACCGTCGAGATTTTCAACGGTGGCACCGAGACAGGCGAGGAGGTGATGTTCGAGAACACCCTGCCCTCGGCCCTCACCTACGCCGGCCACCTCGTGTTCTCGTCCGGCGAGGCCGCCGAGGAGGACGGAACGGTCGGGTGGATCGTGGACGTGGGCAGCGACGGCTCGGAGACGATCTCCTACGACGTGAGGGTCGCCGAGGACGCCCCCGGCGTGCCGATCCAGAACGAGGCCACCGTGACCCACTCCAGCCTCGCCTTCACGCTCCGGCCCCGCACGACGATCAACGTGTTCGTCGCGCCGGACTTCTTCTACGCCAACGAGATGGGTTTCGCCATCCCGGACAACGGCTGCCCGACCTTCCAGACGAGCACCGTAGACGTGCTCGACAGCTTCACGCCGGTCAACCTGAAGGTCGGCGTCACGATGGAGCACACCTACCGGGGCGACCTCCAAATCCGGCTCCGGAACCCGGCAGGGACGGCCGTAACCCTGCTCAACTCGGTCGGGGGGTCGGCTGAGAACCTCGACGCCCTCTTCTCGGACACCGGCACGGCGGGCCTCTTCGGCAGCAGCGGCGACCACGACCTCTCCGCGCCGTTCTACGACGTGGAGGGGCAAACGCAGGGAGCAGGGAGTGGGGCGCTGGAAGCCCTGCTCGGCGCTTCCCCCCAGGGGACGTGGACCCTCTCCGTCTGTGACGATGCAGCCGTCGATACCGGCAGCCTCTTGCAGTGGGCGCTGCTCTTCTACACGAACCCGGCGACGAACACTGAGGACGAGGCCGCGCTCACCGAGGCGGTTCGGATCGACGGGGCCTACCCGAACCCGTCCTCCGGCCAGGCGGCCCTGCGCTTCACTGTGCGCGAGGCGCAGACGGTCCGCGCCGAGCTCTACGACCTGCTCGGCCGCCGCCTCCAGACGCTCCTCGACGGACCCGTCGCCGGCGGCGTCGCGCAGTCGCTCCGCCTCGACGGGCGCGCTCTCCCGGCGGGGGTCTACGTCGTCCAGCTCACCGGCGAGGCGTTCACCGCCAGCCGGAAGGTGATGGTGCTCAAATAGGCTGAGCCTTCGGAACGGACATACGAAAGCCCCAGCTACCTGCAGGCGGCCGGGGCTTCGTTGTGGCGTATCTACAAGCGAAGCGGCGTCCTCAGCCCTCGACGCGGCGGATCTGCTTGGCGGCGACGCCGGCCTTGCCGCCGACGACGGTGTACTCGACCGGGTCGCCCGTGCCGGGCGTCTCGCCGTGGATGTCGCGGGCCGAGAAGGGGACGAGGTTGGTGCCCTCGGCGTGCCGGACGTAGCCGATGCCGCGCTGAGGATTGAACGTGGTCACAATGCCTTTGGTCACAGGATCGAAAGGTTGGGTTCGGAAGAGCGGAGCGGGTGTCAACCCACAAGACGGAGGCCGGATGCGGCGTCTGGGTGGAGACCCGGCAAAGAGCGTGCAGCAGAGGGGTCCGGCCGTCAGGAAGGTAATCGCGTAACAGAGCCGTTCCCTGCGAGGAAATCATTAAGGGGCGTCCCGGCCTGATCGGCTAGGCGTGCGCATCGAGCCACGCCGCGAGATCGTCTAGTACCTCCCCACGTTCCGGTTCGTTCATCGTCTCGTGGAAGAGGCCGTCGTAGAGGTGGAGCGTCTTGTCGGTGCTCGGGGCGCGCTCGTGGAGGAGCCGGCTGCCCTCGGGGTCGGTGATCCGGTCGGCGGTGCCGTGGAAGAGGTAGAGCGGGAGCGTGAAGGCCTCAGCGTGCTGCTGGATCATCGCGGCCGTCCGCAGCGTCTCGTGACCGACGCGGGCGCGGACGCCGCCGGTGTAGACGAGCGGGTCCTGCTCGTAGCCGCGCACCACGCCGGGGTCCTTCGAGAGGTGGGCCGGGTTGAGCTTCCGGGTGGCGAGCGTCGGGGCGAGGCGGCTGACGGTGCCTGCGAGCTTCTGGAGGAGCGGGGAGAGGTCGGCCGGGATCTGAAGCGCGGCCGAGGAGAGGACGAGGCCCGCCAGCCCGTCGGCCCCGTGCTCGATCACGTAGCGCGCCGCGAGCGCCCCGCCGAGCGAGTGGCCGAGCAGGAAGACCGGCCGCTCGGTGGCCTCGCCGGCGTGCCGGAGGAAGAGCGCCAGGTCGCCGACGTAGTCCTCGAACGACTCGGCGTAGGCCCGAGGCTCGCCCTCGGAGCGGCCGTGCCCGCGCAGGTCGAAGGCGAAGACCGCGTAGTCGTGCAGCATCAGGTGGGCGGCGACGTGCGCGTAGCGCCCGCTGTGCTCGCCCAGCCCGTGGACGATCACGACGGCGGCCTTCGGCGCGTCGTGCGGCAGCCAGCGCCGGGTGGCGAGCGTCAGGCCGTCGTCGGTGCGGAACGTGCCGGCGTCGTGCTGCATCGGGCGATTTTGGAGTTTAGATTGGGGGTTTTGGATAGGGGAAGCTACCCAGCCCAGCGTGCAATCCCCAATCCGCAATCAGAAATCCAAAATCGAATGACTGTCACCGAAACCACCGCCACCGCCGATGGCGTGCTCGCCTTCGTTGACGAGAGCGTCCGCGCGCTCCAGCACGAGGGCCTCGAGCCGCGCACGGTCCTCGTCGGGCCGGACGCCTACGGTCTCCTCTGCGCCGCCATCGCCCGGCAGTTCGGCCGAACGCCCGGCCGCTTCGAGACGTACCAGTACCTCACCATCGTCCTCGACCCGTTCCGCGGCGCGACCGTCTGCGTGCTCCCAGCCCCCGGCGACCTCGCCGACGGCGTGCGCGGCGTCCGAGTCTGAACGAGTGCGGGTGTGAGGGCGGATGGGGGAGTAGGAAAGCTAAGCCGCGCCCGCACCTCTACTCACCGTTGGCTATCCATTCACCTCAATCCTTGCCCCATGAAAGCCACCTGGAACGGCACCGTCCTCGCCGAGAGCGACGACACCATCGTCGTCGAAGGCAACCACTACTTCCCGCCGGAGGCGCTCGTGCGCGAGCACCTCCGCCCGAGCGACCACCACACGAGCTGCCCCTGGAAAGGCGAGGCCAGCTACTACACCCTCGTCGCCGACGGCGAGACGAACGAGAACGCGGCGTGGACCTACCCCGAGCCGAAGGAGGCCGCCTCCGAGATCAAGGACCATGTCGCCTTCTGGCGCGGCGTCGAGGTCGAGGAATAAGAATGGAAGAGGGGAGGGTGGGAAGAGGGGAAGGTGTTGGGATGCGCCGCCGAGCCATTCTTCCCCGCTTCCGCTCTTCCAGCCTTCCCCGCTTACCTGGCCCAGCCGCGCGTGCGCTCGACGGCGCGGTGCCAGGCGCGGAGCAGGCGCTCGCGCTCGGCCTCCGGCATCGCCGGCTCGAAGCGGGCCTCGGCCTGCCAGACCGCCCCGGAGTCAAGCCCGTAGACCCCCTCGGCGAGGCCGGCGAGGAGCGCCGCCCCCCACGCCGTCGTCTCGACATTGGCCGGGCGCTCCACCGGGACGCCGAGGAGGTCAGCCTGGAACTGCATCAGGAGGTCGTTCGAGGCCGCGCCGCCGTCGACGCGGAGCGCGGCCAGGGGCTGCCCGGCGTCGGCCTCCATCGCCGCGAGCACGTCGCGCGTCTGGAAGGCGAGGCTCTCGAGCGTGGCCCGCGTCAGGTGCGCCGCCGTCGTCCCCCGCGTCAGGCCGAAGACCGCGCCGCGCGCCCACGGGTCCCAGTGCGGCGCGCCCAGCCCGGTGAAGGCCGGGACGACCACGACCCCGCCGGTGTCCGGCACGCTCGCCGCCAGGCGCTCCGAGTCCGCCGCCGTCTCGATCAGCCCCAGCCCGTCCCGGAGCCACTGCACGGCGGCCCCGGCGACGAAGACCGAGCCTTCGAGCGCGTACACCAGCCCGTCGCCGAGGTCCCACGCCAGCGTCGTCAGCAGGCCGTGCTCCGAGGCGACCGGCGTCCGGCCGGTGTTCATCAGCATGAAGCAGCCCGTGCCGTAGGTGTTCTTCGCCATCCCCGGCTCCAGGCACGCCTGCCCGAAGAGCGCCGCGTGCTGGTCCCCCGCGACCCCGCTGATCGGGACCGAGCCGCCGAGGAGCCTCGTCTCGCCGACGCGCCCGCTGCTCGGGACGACCTCGGGCAGCACGGCGCGGGGGATGCGGAGCGCAGCGAGGAGCGCGTCGTCCCAGGCGAGCCGGTGGATGTCGAAGAGGAGCGTGCGCGAGGCGTTCGTGACGTCGGTGGCGTGGACGCGGCCCTCGGTGAGGTTCCACACGAGCCAGGCATCCACGGTGCCGAAGGCGAGGTCGCCGCGCTCGGCGCGGGCGCGGGCACCTTCGACGTGGTCGAGGAGCCAGGCCAGCTTGGTGCCGGAGAAGTAGGGGTCGGCGCGGAGGCCGGTGGCGCGGCGGAGGTGCGCGCCAAGCTCCGCCTCGAGGCGCTCGCAGGCGGCGGCGGTGCGGCGGTCCTGCCAGACGATGGCGCGGTGGACCGGCTCGCCGGTAGCCCGGTCCCACAGAACGGTCGTCTCGCGCTGGTTCGTGATGCCGACGGCGGCGACCTCGCCGGGGCGGAGGCCGGCCTCGCGGAGCGCCGCCTGCGCCGTGGCGAGCTGCGTCTGCCAGATGTCGCCGGCATCGTGCTCCACCCAGCCCGGCTGCGGGACGTGCTGGGCGAACTCCTGCTGGGCGCGGGCGACGACGGTGCCCGCCGCGTCGAAGAGGAGGGCGCGGGAGGACGTGGTGCCCTGGTCGAGGGCGAGGACGTAAGGCACAGGTCTCTGTGGACGGTGGACGGGCGAAGCTGGGAAAGGTACCGAGGCGGTTGCGCGTTGTGTCCGTAGGGGCGAACCCATGGGTTCGCCCCTACGGACACAATGGGGCCAGTGGGCTGCCACACCCAGCCGGGCACGGCGGTGCGGCGGGGCAGGCCGACACACGGGTCGGGCCCCTACGTCGCCGGTGGGGTCCGGCCTGGTTGCCCAAGCTCCGGTGAACTCCCGTCGTGCTGTTGACGCCGGGGCGCGGCTCGCGGTATGTTGCGCCGCTCTGTTCCTCCGGTCTCATGCGCCTCCTTCGGCATCCCATCGTGCAGCGCGTCTTCAGCCTCGTCCTCCTCGGGGGGCTTGGGCTGTGGCTCGCCGCGCCCGCCGCCGGCACGGCGCGGCCGGGGCCTGCCGTCCCGCTCGACGCGCCGCCGACGGTCGAGGCCGCCTTCGAGCAGGCGCTCGCGGCGGCGCACGGCACGCCCGAGGCGTTCGTCGCGGCCTTTGCCGAGGCGCTCGGCGCAGACCCCGACCTCGCCCCGTTTGTCGAGGCACACGGCGGCACCGAGGCGCTCCTGGCTGTCCTCTACGGGCAGCTCCTGCGGGCCTTCGGGCACGAGCGCGGCGTAGAGGCCGCGCCCGCGCCGCCCGTCGCCGCGCCCACCGGGGCCTCGCCCGTTGCGGCCCGGCTCCACCAGGCGGCGGCCGAGGCCGTCATCCGCCCAGCGCTGCTCCAGCCTCCGACGCCCGGCCGGGCCGTCGTCTCGCTCGCCGTGCTGTCGTCGGCGCAGCCGCTCGGCCCCTAGCGGCGAGCCGTGCCTCTTCGCCGGCCGTCCGCCGGTGGTTTTCGCCTGCGCCGTCGCGTGCGGGCCTCCCCATCCTGGAAGCCGTGGGCTTCCGCCGGGTCCTCGCTACGGACCCCAGACTCCCGACCCGACATGCAAGAGAACGGATTCAAAATCTTCGTCACCCTCGCGCTCCTGGCGCTCTCGGTCTGGTACCTCTTCCCGACCGTCCAGAACTACTTCACCGAGTCGCGGATCGAGAGCCTGCCCGAGGCCGAGCGCGTCGAGTACGTCAACGAGAACTACGACGAGCTGCGCGGCCTGCGCGAGCGCGCGCTCAACCTCGGCCTGGACCTCCAGGGCGGGATGCACGTCACGCTCGAGGTCCGGATGGACGCCCTCATCCGCGCCCTCGCCACCGACGCCGACGCCGCCTTCGACCAGGCCCTCGCCACCGCGCGCGAGCGCGCCGATGCCTCGGGCGACGACTTCATCGACACCTTCCTCGAGGCCTTCGAGGCGCAGGACCCGAACGTCCGCCTCTCGCGCTACTTCCGCAGCACGGGGGCTGACATCACGCGGCGCTCCGAGAACAGCGAGGTCGCCGCCTACCTCCGCAGCGAGGCCGACGAGGCCGTCGAGCGCGCCGTCTCGATCGTCCGCGAGCGCGTCGACCGCTTCGGCGTCAGCGAGCCGTCCATCCAGCGGCAAGGCTCGCGGCGGATCGTGGTCGAGCTGCCGGGCGTCGCCGACCCGCAGCGCGTGCGCGACCTCCTGCGCGGCACCGCCCGGCTCGAGTTCCGCATGATGGCCGAGCCGGCCGAGCTGACCGCCGCCCGCAACCGCATCATCGCCTACTACGACGCCGCCGGGGACGAGACCGCCGCGCCCGACACGACGGCCGATGAGGAGGCGATGGGCGAGGAAATGCTCGGCGAGGAGACGCCCGACGATGCGGCCGAGACCGACACGGCGGCGGCGATGGAGGCCGACGACCTCGGCGAAGCGGCCGAGGCCGACACGGGGCTCTCCGACGTGGACGACCTCCTCGGCCTCGACGCCGACGCCGAGGAGCTCGACAACCCGCTGCTGCGCGTGCTCTCGCCGCTCCAGGGCGAGAGCGTCATCTTCGGGGCCGTCGCCGAGCGCGACACGGCCGAGGCCGGCGCGCTCCTGCGCCGCCCCGAGGTGCAGGCCCTCCTGCCGCCGGGCATCCGCCTGCTCTACGACGCCAAGTCCGAGGCCCAGACCGAGGCCGGCGAGGACATCTTCTACCTCGTCGGCGTCCGCGGCGGCGACCCCGAGCTCACCGGCGAGGTCATCACCGAGGCCGGGCCGAGCTTCGACCCCTACACCAACGAGCCGGAAATCTCGCTCACCATGAACACCGAGGGCGCGCAGACCTGGAGCCGCCTCACCGGTGCCAACGTCGGCAAGCCCGTCGCCATCGTCCTCGACAACGTGGTCTACTCCCGGCCTACGATCATCGACAAGATCCCCGGCGGGCGGACCTCGATCACCGGCGTCACCCGGATCGAGCAGGACGACGTGGTGACGATCCTCAAGTCCGGCGCGCTGCCGGCACCCGTGGACATCGTCGAGGAGCGGACCGTAGGCCCGAGCCTCGGGGCGGCCTCGATCCGCGCCGGCACGCTCAGCATCATCATCGGGCTGCTCCTCGTGGCCGGGTTCATGGTGTTCTACTACCGGACGGCGGGCCTGGTGGCGAACCTCGCGCTGCTCTTGAACATCCTGTTCATCTTCGGGATTCTGGCGGCGTTCCGGGCGACGCTCACGCTGCCGGGCATCGCCGGCATCGTGCTGACCATCGGCATGGCGGTCGACGCCAACGTGCTCATCTTCGAGCGCATCCGCGAGGAGATGGCGAGCGGCAAGACCCTCAAGGCTGCCATTGACGGCGGCTACGCCAAGGCGCTCTCGGCCATCGCCGACGCCAACATCACGACCTTCTTCGTCGGCGTGATCCTCTACTCGTTCGGCGTCGGCCCAATCCAGGGCTTCGCCGTGACCCTCATGGCCGGCATCCTGTCGTCGCTCTTCACGGCGATCGTCGTGACCCGGATCGTCTTCGACTACCTCGTCGCCGAGCGCCGCAGCGCCGTCGCCTTCGGCTGAACCCGCCTTCCGTGGGGGTGCACGGCCGTGCGCCCCTACACCACCCTTTGACCGTACCGAACCATGCGCATCTTCGAAAACGCCGACTACAACTTCATCGGCAGACGCCGGACGGCGTACCTCATCTCCGGCACCCTCCTGCTGATCAGCCTCGTCGCGCTCGTCACGCGCGGGATCGAGACCGGCATTGACTTCCAGGGCGGGACCGAGTTCGTCATCGAAACCGGCGAGGCGCTCCCGATCCCCGGCGTCCGCGACGCGCTCACCGCAGCCTTCGGCGTGCAGCCCGAGGTCAAGACCTACGACACCGCCGAGACGCTCCTCATCCGCACCACCGCCGGTGGGGACGACATCGACGCGGTCCAGACTAACGCGGTGAACGCGCTCCAGGCAGCCTACCCGCAGGCGCGGCTCAACGTGGTCAAGATCGACTCGGTCGGGCCGCGCTTCGCCGAGGACCTCAAGCGCGGGGCCATCTGGGCGGTGCTCGCCTCGCTCCTGGTGATCTTCGTCTACGTCGCGCTCCGTTTCGAGTGGAGCTTCTCGCTCGGGGCCATCGTGGCGCTGGCGCACGACGTGACGATCACGCTCGGCATCTTCTCGCTCTTCCACCACCTCCTCCCGTTCTCGCTCCAGATCGACCAGGCCATCATCGCGGCGCTGCTGACGATCGTCGGCTACTCGCTCAACGACACCGTCGTCGTCTTCGACCGCATCCGCGAGTACACGAACCTGTTCAAGACCGAACCCTACGCCGCCGTCGTCGACCGCTCGATCAACTCGACGCTCTCGCGCACGCTCATCACGTCGGGGACGACGTTGATCGTGGTGCTCACGCTGTTTATCTTCGGCGGCGAGGTGCTCCGCGGGTTCGCCTTCGCGCTCATCGTCGGCATCGGTGTCGGGACGTACTCCTCGATCTTCGTGGCCTCGCCGATCGTGGTGGAGCTCAAGCACCGGGCGCTCGCGGCGCGCTAGCCCAAACACGCGTGGGTGGTTGGGAGTGTGGGGGTAGGGGAGGGCTTCGTGTTTCAGGGTTGAACTACTCCCACACGCCCATACCCCCCACTATCCTGCCCTTCGCTGCAGCGGTGGCGCACCTTTGAGCGGCCCGCGCCGTACCTTCCTTCACTCCGCTTCGGCTCACCCACCTCCCCAACGCCATGCGATTCAAAACCGAAGAGCGCTACAACGCCGTCGTCCTCCAGCTCAAAGGCGACGTGATGGGCGGCCCGGACGGCGCGAAGCTGCACGACCAGCTCCGCGAGCTCAAGGAGGCCGGCCAGCAGAACCTCGTCATTGACCTCTCGAAGGTCCGCTTCATGAACTCCAGCGGCCTCGGGATGCTCATCGGCGGCCTCGCCACGATGCGCAACGCCGGCGGCGACCTCCGCCTGGCCAACGCCACCGACCGCATCCAGTCGCTGCTGATGATCGCCAAGCTGCTGACGGTCTTCAAGCACTTCGACTCGGTCGACGAGGCCGTCGAGAGCTACAACGAGGAGCCGGCCGGCGGGAACGAGTTGAAGTACCCGGACGGCAGCAACGTTCAGAACCCCAGCTGATTCTGGGTAGCCCGTGGAGGCGGCGGGGCCGGACCTCGCCGCCTGTGCTCGAACCCCCCGCTTTTCTCGCATCGCGCTGCGCGCTCAAGCTTCGAAAAGCTGTCCCCCTTGACAAGGGCAGGGCTGCTAAGTTCTCATCGTCTCAGATGCAAAGATGGTAGTCATTCCCGCGAAGGCGGGAATCCAGAAGGCGTGCTGGGCGCTCTGGATTCCCGAT
>JBBSMV010000091.1:0-10599 GCA_038232975.1 Rhodothermales bacterium | reverse complement strand
CCGAGACGCTGGCGACCGCCGTGCTGCTCCGGGTATCCGAGGACTGGGCTGAGCGCCGGTACCTCGACCTGGCCCCACTTCACGCTCTTTTTCACGAACCCACAAGATTCGCTACTTGACCGAACTTTACGTTCGCCCCTGAGCAATTCCAGGGCGTCGGCGAGTCCGCATTCCATGCTCGGTGCGCGTGGGTCCGTCTTCCTCCTGGAAGGCGTCGACCACGCCCGGCTCAGCGCGAGGTTCGGAGCTCTGTTCCTTTCCTTCGCAGACCTCTACGATGCGTGGCGCAAGATCGGTCGCCCAGACACCCTCAACGTGGAGCCCGGCTGCGAAACCGGGTGTCTGAAAAGCATGAGCGACCTCCGATCCTACTCGAGTCCTACCACTACCCTCATCATCAGCGACCCCTTCCTGATAGCCGAACTCAGTCAGACGAAGACCTTCGAAGAGAACCTCGGCAGCCTCCTGCTGGCACTACTGCCTGAGGGTCCGAACGAGATTGCGGTGCATGTGGCTATCGTGTCAAACTTCGTCCATGACAGCAAAGGTTTGCTCATGAAGCCGGACGAAGCAAAGAGTCGGATCGAGCGATTCCTCAAACAGCACCGTCCATATCTCACGGTAGAGGTGGGCGTCGTACAGCCACACGAGATCCCCCACGACCGGAGGATTTTTACTGACTATGGTTTCTTCAACTCGCCCTATGGGTGGACCTTGTTCGGAAAGGACGGGGACGCAATAAAGGAAACCATCCTCCAGTACGCCCCAGCGTTTGACGCAGACCTACGGGAAAGCGCGTCAAAGAAGCTCCTCTTGGAAAGAAGCTCCTCTTGGTATGTAAAGCGGTGAGCCAGCCCGACGTTCGCTTCGACGCGGGCACGCCAATTGAGCTCACAGCCGGAAACGCAACGGCTGCGTTCCGACAGCCATGACACCGAACGTAGAAATAAAGGGCAAGCCGAGCGTCAACGGGTTCGGCGGCGGCATCCCGGCCGTCGAGCGCCCGGAGACGCGCCGATGATCGCTCCCCGGACAAACGCTCCCCGCGCACGCCGCCGCTTGGGGACTCGTCCCTGGCCCCGCGTCCTCGGCGGCGTGCTCTTGCTCTTCGCCCTTGCCGTCACGCTTCTTATGATCGACATCTGGTTCGCCCTCGGCGCGAAGCCTTCGGGCGAGCGCCTCGCCCGCCTCGAACGCTCGCCGCAGTACCGGGGCGGGCGCTTCGTCAACACGCTCCCGGCCGTCTATACGGGCATGAGCCTCGCCGTCGCCCGCGAGTTCTTCACCGGCGGCAGCGCCTACCGCCGGCCCGAGGCGGCCGTGCCGGTCGTGCGCCGCACGGCGGCGGACTTCGCCGGGGCCGCGCCGGACCTCCGCGTGACGTGGCTCGGCCACTCGACGCTGCTCCTTGAGATCGAGGGCGCGCGCCTACTCGTGGACCCGGTGTGGGGCGAGCGGGCCTCGCCGAGCGCGTTCTTCGGCCCGAGGCGCTTCTACGCCCCGCCTCTCGCCCTGGCGGACCTCCCGCCGCTCGACGCCGTCGTGGTCTCGCACGACCACTACGATCACCTCAACGAGGAGACGATCCGGGCGCTCGCCGGCCGTGTGCCCCGCTTCATCGTCCCGCTGGGCGTCGGGGCGCACCTCGAAGCCTGGGGCGTGGAGACGGCGCGCATCGCCGAGCTGGACTGGTGGGACGAGGCCGAGGTCGGCGGCGTGAGGCTCGTGAGCACGCCGGCCCGCCACTTCTCGGGGCGCTCCCTGACGGGCCGCGACGCGACGCTGTGGTCGGGCTGGGCGTTCGTCGGGGAGGAGCGGCGGGTCTTTTACAGCGGGGACACGGCGCTCGCGCCCGAGTTCGCCGAGGTCGGCGAGCGGCTCGGGCCGTTCGACCTCTCGCTCATCGAGATCGGGGCGTACAACGCCGCGTGGGCCGACGTCCACCTCGGGCCGGAGCAGGCCGTCGCGGTCCACCAGATGGTGCAGGGCGGGCTGCTGGTGCCGGTTCACTGGGGGCTGTTCGACCTAGCGCTGCACGGCTGGACAGAGCCGGCCGAGCGGCTGCGCGTCGCGGCCGAGCGCGCCGGGGTGCCGGTCGCCTTCCCGCGCCCCGGCGAGAGGGTCTCGCTGGCGACGGTCCCGGCGCAACCGTGGTGGCCCGATCTTCCGTGGGACACCGCTGCCGACGCCCCCATCGTCTCGTCGGGTCTCACCGAGGTGCCTCTCACCCCCGTCCTGTGACTGCGCGATGCCCTCCGCTTCGTCCGTACTGCGCGCCGTCGCGTGACCTAGCCCTCTCGGGGCGCGGCTGGAGCGGGCGAACCCTGGCCCGGTCGTTGCGTTGGAGCGGTGCCGCCGCTGCGTTCCTCCCCCTAGTCTCCCTATGCGTCCTGCTCTTCTGTGCGCGCTCGCCGGCCTGGCCGTGCTCGCGGCCCCGGCGCGCGCCCAGACCCTCACCCCGGTCGATTCCGTGGCCGGCCCCGTCCTCCCGCCGGAGCCGCAGGACGAGGCCAACCACGCCCCGGACCCGAACCGAGTCCCCTACGAGACCGAGACGAGCCTCGGCGAGCACGTCCTCGCGCTGCCTGCCTCGCTCTGGAGCGGCGTCGCCTACGTCTTCCGCTCGGCGGTGCTCTACGCCGAGTACAGCGGCACCATCGCGCGCGCGGAGCGGCTCCTCCAGGAGACCCCGTCCGTCTACGCCCTCCCCACGGCCAGCATCGGCGGGCGGCAGGGGCTGACCGGCGGCCTCACCGTGTTCGCCACCGAGCGCTTTCTCGGCCCAGGCTGGAGCGCGCGCCTCGGCGGCAGCTACTCGGCCGACGGTTCCTACTCCGCCTTCGGCCGCGTCGCCGACCGGAGCGCCCTCGGCAGCCCGCTCGGCCTAGCGCTCGGCGGCGGCTACTACCGCGACGCCGAGGAGAGCTTCTACGACATCGGCAACGACAGCGACGAGGAGCGGCTCGACTACGCCTCCAGGTGGGGCCTCGTCGGCCTCACGGTGGAGCTGCCGCTCGGCGAACGTGTCCGCCTCATCACCGACGGCGAGTTCAAGCACTACGAGGTGCTCAGCGTCGACCAGGAGGACAGGAGCAGCCCGGACGGCGAGTCCCCCGTCGCCGACGTGCCCGGCTTCGGCGGGGCGGACTTCCTCTCGGCCGGCGCGCTCCTCACGCTCGACTTCAGCGAGGCCGGCGGCCTCTACGCGCCGCGCACCTACCAGGGCACGGCGCTTCTGCTCGGCCTCCGCTACGGGACCGACATCTCCACGAGTCCCGCCACGGGAGCGCTGAGCTACCTCCGCACCTCGGCCGAGCTTCGGCAGTTCGTCCCGGTCCCGCTCCTGCCGTTCGACCGCCGCCTCGCCCTCCGCGCCCGCCTCGAGCGGACGAACGCCCCCGGCGACGACGACGTGCCGTTCTACGAGCTTTCCACGCTCGGCGGGCCGGAGGACCTGCGCGGCTACCGCTACGACCGCTTCCGCGAGCAGGGCAGCCTGCTGCTGACCGCCGAGTACCGCTACCCCATCTTCAACACCTTCGACGCCGTCCTCTTCGCCGACGCCGGGCAGGTCTTCGACGACCTCGACGAGATCGCCTTCGACCGCTTCCACACCGACTTCGGCGGCGGCCTCCGGCTCTACGGCGGCGAGGCCGTCGCCGCCCGCCTCGAGGTCGCCTTCACGCCCGAAGGGTCGCCACGCGTGATCGCCGCCGTCGGCGCGACGTTTTGAGTGATTCGCGTTACGTGATTCGTGATCTACCTCAACGGTGGTGCCCGATCCCACGAATTACGCTTTACGAATCACGTCTTACCAAGTATGCTATGCGCTCCGCCCTCTTCCTCAGCCTCCTCCTCCTCGTCGGCTGCGCCTCGACGAAGCCCTACACCACCGGACCGATCAAGACGTTCGACCCGGACGACCGCGACATCCCGCGCCCCGACGACGCCCGCGAGAACCAGTACTGGGACCCCATAGACCGGACGTTCTTCTATCAGATCGAAAAGCCGCTCGACCTCAACTGGTTGGGGCGCAAGCTCGGGCAGGGCCTCGGCCTCGCCGGGCCGAAGGAGGCCCAGAACGTCAACACGCTCGACGAGGTCCCGAACTCGTCGTGGTTCACGCAGCGGCACTTCTACACCCCGATGACGACCGAGGCGCTGCGCCGCGGCCCGAACGTCACCGACGGCCCCGACCTCACGGCGTGGACCGTGATCGCCGGCAAGAGCGAGGGCCGGACGAGGGGCTTCACCATCGAGGACGCGCGCGGCGACCGCTACGTGATCAAGTTCGACGGGCCGAGCTTCCCCGAGCTGACGTCGTCGGCTGAGGTCATTACGACCAAGCTCTACTACGCCGCCGGCTACTTCGTCCCCCAGAACACGATCGCCTACTTCGACCCGGCGATCCTGAGCCTCGACCCCGAGGCCGAGGTGGAGATCGAGGGCGAAGAGCGGCTGATGACGGAAGCCGACCTCGCCGCGATCCTCGACCCGCAGCCGCGCCGCGCCGACGGCAAAGTCCGCGCGATGGCGAGCAAGTACGTCGACGGCCGCCCCGTCGGGGTGTGGACCTTCCGCGGGACCCGCGACGACGACCCCAACGACCGCGTCCTCCACCAGCACCGGCGCGAGTTGCGCGGCCTCTCGGTCCTCGGCTCGTGGGTCAACGACCCCGATCGCCGCAACGCCAACACGCTGGCCGTCTACACCACCGACGTCCGCGCCCCCGGCGACACCGCGCGCTACATCCGGCACTACGTCCTCGACATGGGCTCGACGCTCGGGGCCAACGGCTCAGGCACGCACGTCGTGCAGCACGGGCAGGAGTACCTCTTCGACCCGCGCACGATGGCCTACCAGACGGTCACCCTCGGCCTCCACACGAAGCCGTGGGAGTTCCAGCCGCTCGTCGCCTTCTACCCGTCGGTGGGCTACTTCACGGCCAAGTACTTCGAGCCAGAGGACTGGGTGATGGTCCACCCGAACCCGGCCTACGAGTACCGCACCGACCGCGACGGCTTCTGGGGCGCGAAGCGCGTCATGGCCTTCTCCGAGGCGGACATCCGCGCCATCGTCGCCGAGGGGCAACTCACCGACCCCGACGCCGAGGAGTACGTCGTGCAGACGCTCCTGGCGCGGCAGGAAAAGATCGGGCGCTACTGGTTCGGCCGCGTCAACCCGCTCGACCGCTTCGCCGTGGACGCTCGGCCCCTCGCGTCGGGGAGCACCGGGACCAGCCGGCCCCTTCGCCTCTCGTTCGACGATCTCGCGGTGACGGGCGGGCTGGAGGCCGCCGAGGCGAGCCGCTACCGCTGGGCGGTCTACTACGGCGGCGCGCGCCTCGCCGAGGGCACGGCGGAGAAGCCGGCGCTCGACCTCCCCGCCCTGCCCTTCTCGGCCGATCCCGAGGCCGGCGTCCGCCACGCCAACCGCGAGGCCGACCGCGTGCTCCGCGTTGAGATCGTCACGCTGCGCGACGGGCGGGAGCCGAGTCCCAAGACAAACGTTTACCTCTATTTTCCCCTCGGTGGCGACCCGCGCCTCGTCGGGATCGAGCGGGAATAGCGCCCGGCGATAAATCACCGGGCTGACGGCCAAAGGACGCTGAAGCGCCCTGCACCAAGCCCTACAACGTGAGATAGCCCCAGGGGCTTTTGCTATAAGCCCGGTTCTTCAGGACCGGGCAGTTCACCACCGGGCGTTCGGTCCGCTCACCTCAACGGCCTACCGGCGGACGGCGCGCCCCCCACTGCACTGAGAGCCTCCATGCTGCAACGGATCAAAGACGAGTTCTTCGACATCCGCCGCGACGAGTGGCCGCTGGCGCTCTCGATGTTCGGCTACTTCTTCCTCGTCATCACCTCGTTCTGGATCCTCAAGCCGATCAAGAAGGCCCTCTTCATCGAGTTCTACGACCAGGCTGGCTTCTCGCTCGCGGTCGGCGGACTGTTCCAGGTGGAGTTCCTCGCCTCGCAGGCTGAGCTGCTGGCGAAGGTGCTCAACATGGTCGTGGCGGCCGTCGCGGTGATCGTGTTCACGATGCTGGCGCGGCGGCTCCGGCGCGAGCAGCTCACCTACGTCTTCGCCGGCTTCTTCATGGCGGCCTACGTCGTCTACTCGTTCGTCATCAACAGCCCGAGCGCGGCGACGGTCTGGAGCTTCTACCTCTTCGGCGACCTGTTCACCACGCTGATGGTGGCGACGTTCTTCGCCTTCCTCAACGACAGCGTGACGCCGGGCGCGGCCAAGCGGCTCTACGGCCTCGTCGTCCTCGGCGGGGTCGCCGGCGGCGCGTTCGGGACGACGTTCCTCGCCGTCTACATCGGCGACTTCCCGGCCTCGACGTGGCTATGGTTCTGCTTCGGGATGACCGTCGTGATCGTCGGGCTGGCTTACGTGGCCGGCCGGGTGGTCCGGCGGAACCCGCCGCCGGAGGTCTCGCCCGACGGCGTGGACCCAGGTCGGGGCGAGGAGGCGACGAAGAAATCGAACGCGGCGCTCGAAGGGGCGCGCCTCGTCTTCCGCTCGAAGTACCTCCTCTCGATTGTCGCCATCGTCGGCATCTACGAGATCGTCTCGACGGTCCTCGACTTCCAGTTCTCGTCCACGATTGCCCACTACCTCGACGGGCCGGCCATCGGGCAGCAGTTCGCAACGGTCTTTGCGATCTCGAACGTGGTCGCCCTCGTGGTGCAACTCTTCCTGACGACCGTCGTGATGCGGCGCTTCGGCCTGGCCGTGGCGCTCCTCGTGACCCCGTTCGTGATGGTCCTCGGCTCGGTGGCGTTCCTCGCGCTGCCGATCCTGTGGGTCGGCTCGCTGCTCAACACGGCCGACAGCGCGTTCGCCTACTCGATCAACCAGTCGGCCCGCGAGGCGCTCTACACACCGACGACGCGCGACGAGAAGTACAAGGCGAAGGCGTTCATTGACATGTTCGTGCAGCGCTTCGCCAAGTCGGTCGCCGTCGGGGTGAGCCTGGCGATCACGCTCGTCTTTGCCGACTTCTCGACGATCCGGTGGCTGAGCCTCTTGACGCTGGCGCTGGTCGCGGCGTGGGCCTTCGCCGCGCGCTACGCCGGGCGGCAGTTCGCCGCGATGGAGGCGCGCGAGGCGGAAGTAGAGGAGGGTAGTGATGTTTCTGGTCGCCGGTCCCGACGCTCTAGCCGTTGGCAGGTGGATGTTGGAGTACGGCTATCCCGCGAAACTGAAGAGACATTCAAACCGCCGGCGGATCCTGACCGAGATAGTTCGTAGAGAGCATTCGGCGTTCCGGTAAGAACCCGCACCCGCTGTCGTCGTATCCCTACTATCGCACTGCCCTCCTCGCCATGACCGTCACGATTGACAAGTCCGGCCGCGTCCTCATCCCCAAGCCCCTCCGCGACCGGCTCGGCCTCGCGCCCGGCACTGCGCTCGCGCTCGATGTCCGCGACAGCGGTGACGGCGCGCCGACCCTCGCGCTCCGCCGCGAGGACGAAGCCGCACTCGTCCGGGAAGGCTCACTCCTCGTCCACCGAGGCCGTCTCGACCCGGACCTCGACACCGCGCAACTCCTCCGGGACCAGCGAGCCGAGCGCGCCCGGAAGCACGCGGGCCTCGGCGGGTACGAGCGCTGAGCGAACCGGCTCCAGGCAGGACATCCTCAAGCAGCACCTCCTCGGCCGGGGCCTCCATGAGCGGGACGCGCACTCTCCTCGACACATCCGTCCTCATCGCCGCGCTTGAAGGCGGCCACCCGCACCACGAGGCCGCGCGACCGTACCTCGAGGAGGGTCACGGCGGCGAGCGCGCCCTCCTCGTCTCGGCCCACGCACTCGCCGAGACCTTCGCCTCACTCACGGCCCTCCCAGTCTCCCCACGCATCTCGCCCGCCGAGGCTGCCCGGCTCCTCCAGGAGAACGTGCTCCGAGTGGCCGAGGTTGTGGCGTTGGATGCCGCAGACTACCGGGCCGCCATCGGGCGGATGGCCAGTCTCGACCTCCTCAGCGGAGCCATCTACGACGCCCTCCATGTCCGGGCTGCCGAGAAAGCCGGAGCTGCCGAGCTCGTGAGCTTCAATGGGCGAGACTTCCGCCGGATGCCGCCGGAGCTGCCCTGCCGCCTCGTCATTTTATAGCCTGTCCGCGATCCGGTGGCTGAGCCTCTTGACGCTGGCGCTGGTCGCGGCGTGGGCCTTCGCCGCGCGCTACGCCGGGCGGCAGTTCGCCGCGCTGGAGGCGCGCGAGGAGGCCGAGCAGCAGATGTACCCGACAGAGTTCACGAGCCTGCGCTCGTCCACGACCTCAGCCGGACCATGCTAAAGGCGCTGCAGTCGAACAAGGCCGCACCCAAACACCCGCCCGACTCGCAATGGAACCGGGCGGGCGCGGATGCCGGAACTTAGCGGACGAGGTTGACCCGGCCGCTCTGCACCTGGTCTCCAGCGCGGAGGTGCCACACGTAGACCCCGCTGCTGAGGCCCTGCCCGTCGAAGAGGCTCTCATGCATGCCGGGCTGCATCGGGCCATCGGTGAGCACGGCGACCTCGCGGCCGAGCAGGTCGTAGACCGCGAGGCGGACGTCGGTGGCGTCTTCGAGGTGGAAGCGGATCGCCGTCTGCTCGCGGAACGGGTTGGGGTAGGCCCCCTCAACGGCAGCGCGGGCCGCCATGGTACCTGCCACGAGGTCGTTGCCGTCGCCCTTCTCGAACGTGAAGGTGTCCGAGACCACGAGACTTCCGTTGGCGCGCGCGGTGAGCCGCACCCGGTAGGTCCCCGTCGGCGCACCCGCCGGGACCTGCTCGGTGAAGGTGCGCGTGACCGTCAGCCCCGACCCGAGCGTGACCGTTCGCGGCCCCATGATCGGCCCGAACTGGCTGCCGTCGGGGAGCGTCACGTTGACCTCGGCCGTGATGGTCTGGGACTGGCTCGTGTTGTTGGTGAGGGTAACGGTGTAGGTAACGGTGCCGCCGGAGGCCGGCACGTCGCCGGAGGTGGACTCGATCTCGCCGTCAACCGAGCCGGAGCCGCCCTGGCCGGTGACCCGGAAGGAAACGGAGCCGGTGTTGTTGGTCTCGTTGGTCTCGGCGATGACGTCGGTGTAGTCGGCCACGACGAGGATGAAGTAGTTGCCCGGCTCCAGCCCCGAGGGTACGGTGATCTGCTCGTCCTCGTCCTCCTCATCGCCGGCGTCGATGTCGCCGCCGTCTTCGTCCTCGGCGAACACATCGTCGCTGCTGAAGGTGCGGTCGGTGGAGAAGAAGAAGCCGACCAGGAACTCGTCGGCGTCCTGGTTGCCGAAGTTGGCGATGGTGAACTCGAGCGAGACGCGGTCGCCGGGGTCGCCGCTGGGGTCTTCGGAGGAGACGGACGGGACCGCGAGGTCCTGTGCCGCGGCGGCGGGGGCGAGAAGCCCGACAGCGAGGAGCAGGGTGGCAAGGCGGAGGGGAGTAGAGAGAGGCATAACGGGAGGAGTTTGGTGAGAGGAGCCTCGTCTGACCGGCCGCCGCCCCGTCGGTTCCGTCCGCCGCTCACCTTTTCTCCGCCACCCACGCCGCAAGTGCCTCGATCTCCGCGTAGGCCGTGAGGTCGTAGTGGAGCGGCGTTACCGAGACGAAGCCCGCCTCAATCGCGGCCAGGTCGGTGTCGCGGCCCTCATCGAGGTTGATGAACTCGCCGCCGAGCCAGTAGTAGGGCCGGTCGTGGGGGTCGCGGCGCTCGTGGAACTCCTCCTCCCACCGCGCCCGCGCCTGGCGGGTGATTTCGATGCCCTTGATCTCCCCGAAGCCCAGCGCCGGCACGTTGACGTTGAGCAGGACGCCCGGCGTCAGGCCCTCTCGCAGCACGCGCTCGGCGAGGTGCCGGGCGAAGCGCCCCGCCGCCTCGAAGTCGGCCTCGGGGTCCCACGAGCAGAGCGACACGGCGAGGGCGGGGATGCCGAGGATCGTCGCCTCGGTGGCGGCGCTGACGGTGCCGGAGTAGATCACGTTGACGGCCGTGTTCGGCCCCTGGTTGATCCCGCTCACGACGAGGTCGGGGCGACGTGGGAGGAGCCGCTGGCAGCCGAGCTTGACGCAGTCGGCGGGGGTGCCGGTGACGGCCCGCGCCCACACGGCCCCGGACCCGACCTCGAACGGCCACGGCTGCGCCCGCACCGGGTCGCGCACGGTGATGGAGTGCCCGACCGCGCTCTGCTCCTGCGCCGGGGCGACGACCGCGAGCGTCCCGAGCCCGTCGAGCGCCGAAGCAAGCGCGGCGAGGCCGTTCGCGTCGATCCCGTCGTCGTTCGTGAGAAGAATGAGGGGACGGTCGGCGGGCGCGTCGAGCGGGTGGGACAGGGCGTTCATGGGCGGGCAGAAAGACGGCGGCGGGTGATCGGAACCTACGCTCCTATTGCTCTGGTCGGGTCCTCCCCCTGCCACGACGTGCGGTCGCTTCGCTCCCGGCGGCGCGTGGCTGTCCCCCTCCGCGGAGGGGGACAGCTCCGCGAAGTGCCCGAAGGGACGAGCGGAGCAGGGGGAGAGCGCAGCGAGGGCACCAGTCAGTAACTCTCGTCATTCGACGGAAATGCGCCCGCGCGCACGTCCTCGATGTAGGTCTCGACGGCGTCGTGGAT
>JBBSMV010000090.1:0-10652 GCA_038232975.1 Rhodothermales bacterium | reverse complement strand
TGTGACAAGCGCTTGCTGACAGGTTCGCCCTTCGCCCTGTCTACCACCCCGCACGCACGGACGGCGAGGCACGTTCGGACCGTCAATAGCCTCTTGTCGCAGCACTAGCGTATTTTTCAGAGAGGAGTAGGGGTGTGCGGGCGTGTGGGGGAAGGTCGAGGTCCTGCTACAAGGACCCCCTCCCCAACCCCCATCCTCCCACACTCCCACACCTGAGTGCAAAGCACTCTAGCGGAGGCGCGGGCGGGCGATGCACAGGGTCTGGCCGTTGGCGGGATGCTCGGGACACGGCTCCCACGTCCTGAGGTAGTCCCTCGGGAGGAACGCCGTGAGGTGGCTGGGCCAGTCGAGCATAACGTCGAGGCCGAGCGAGTCCACGTAGGCGGCGAGGCGGTGGTCCTGCCGCGCCTCGAGCGCGCGCGCGTCCATCTTCCCGTCGAGGTTCACGACGTTGGGGTTGAAATACCCGATCACCCCGCTCTGAAAGCTGCCGACCGCGTGAGGCGGGGGGAAGTGGGCAGCCACGAAGCCTGCCGTGACCGCGTGGGCGTTGCCCACTCGGCCGCTGTGGAGCGACAGGCCGGCCCAGAGGCCGAAGCAGAGCAGCAGGAGCGCGGCGGCGGCGGCGACCCACCACCCCCGCCGTGCCGGAACCCGCTGCACTACCAGGACGGCCAGCACCGGGAGGACGACGACGAGGGCGGGAGCCGTGTAGCGCTCGTAGAAGTGGGAGGACCCGTACAGCGCGAAGTAGAGGACGAACAGGGGGGCGACCGCCCCGCCCCAGAGCGTCAGAGCCGACCGCCACTCGGCCCGGACGGCCCGCTGCGGCGCGACCGGCACGCGCCGCAGCACCAGTAGGCCCCCGACGAGGGTGGCGGCGGCGAGGAGCGTCGGGAGGCCCCGCGAGCCGGTGTACATCCAGGGCGTGAGGTGGTTGATGGCGGCTTCGGCCATCTCGCGGGACCGGGTACCGGCGCTGAAAGCTGTGACCAGGAAGGAGTGCGAGCGCCCCGACGAAGGAATCCAGGAGCCGGTGACACTGTGGACCCACAGCAGCCACGGCAGAACGGTGACCAGCGCGAGGGCACCGATCACGAAGGCGTGGCGGAGGCGGAGGCGGCGCGTCCCCACGCTCGCCCCGAGGAAGACCAGCAGGATCACCCCAAAGTCGAGGCGGGCCAGCCCGCTCAGGCCGGCCAGGAGGCCGAGCGCCACGACCTCGCCCGCCCGGGGAGGCGGCTGCCGGGGGGAGGCCAGCACCCGCAGCGAGAGCAGCACGCACAGGGCCAGCAGCAGGAGGTACAGCCCGGTCTCCAGCCCGTAGGTGAGGGCGCGGTAGAGCCAGAAGTTGAAGAGCGTGAACGAGGCCGCCACGACGAACGCGCGCTGCCGGTCTTCGGCTGCCTCGAAGGCGGAGCGAGCCAGGGTACCGAGCGCGAGGCCCAGCGCGATCAGGTTCAGCACGCCGAGAAGCTGGACGACGCGGACGAAGGCCCAGCGGTCGCCACCCGCCCGCTGGACCAGCCAGGCCGCCCCGCCGTAGAGAAAGGTGCTCAGCGGCTGAATGCCCACCGTGGGGAGGGCGTAGTTGTAGACCAGCCCGCGCCCCTCGGCGAGGTACCAGGCTACGGTGAGCATGTAGAACCCGTCCTCGCCGACCGGCTTGTCGGACAGGAACGGCATCGCGGAACCCGGCTCCAGGCCCTCAGGGAAGTCCGCGACGGACGCCAGGGCGATAGTGACCCCGTAGCCCACGACGAGCAGAGCACCGAGGGCGAGGACGACGGTCGCTCCCCTCGCTCGCGGACGCCACGAAAGGCAAGACATAGGCCGGTTCAGGTTAGCGCGCTTCCGGTGCGGACGGTCCGACTGCCCCGCGGCACCGACGCCGGAGCAGAGTCACAGTCTACGCTGCGGCACGGTCTCCGGCAAGATGGGGTCCGACAAGACCGGGAGGGAACTTCGAGAGGGGCCGCGCGGTGCCGAAGCCACCACCCCCTACCGGCCGCCCTCTGTCCACCGTGCCCTCCGTCTACCTCGACCACGCCGCCACGACGCCGCTCGACGAGGCGGTGCTCGAGGCGATGCTGCCGTACCTCCGCGAGCACTACGGCAACGCCTCGTCGGTCCACGCCCTCGGCCGGCGGGCGCGCTTCGCCGTCGAGTCGGCGCGGGAGCGCGTGGCGGCGCTCCTCGGGGCCGAGCCGGGCGAGGTCGTCTTCACGAGTGGCGGGACCGAGGCCGACAACGCCGCCCTACGCGGCGTGCTCACGAGCCCCGACCGGCGCGGTCCGGGTCTCATCACTTCAGCCGTCGAGCACGAGGCGGTCCTTCGCTCCGCCGAGGCGCTGCGCGACGCCGGGCATCCGGTCACGATCCTCACGCCGCAGCCCTCAGGATCCGTCACGGCGGAGCAGGTCGAGAAGGCCATCACGGGCGACACTGGCCTCGCCTCGGTCATGCTCGTCAACAACGAGCTTGGCACCCTCAGCCCGCTACGCGAGATTGCTGCCGTGTGCCGGGCGCGTGGCGTCCCGCTCCACACCGACGCGGTGCAGGCCGCCGGCCTCTACAGCCTCGATGTGGACGACCCTTCGACAGGCTCAGGGCAGGCTCTCGGCGTGGACCTGCTCTCGCTCTCGTCGCACAAGGTGTACGGACCGAAAGGTGCGGGCGTGCTCTACGTCCGCGCCGGGACGCCGTTCGCGCCGCTCGTGCTCGGCGGGGCGCAGGAGCGGCGGCGGCGCGGGGGAACGGAGAACGTCGCCGCCATCGTCGGCCTCGCCGAAGCCCTGAGCCGGGCTGCCGAGACGGCCGAGGCCGAGCACGCCCGGCTCCGCGCCCTGCGCGAGCGCCTCGCCGACGCGATCCGCTCGCACTTTGGAGACAGCGTCCGGTTCAACACGCCCCTCGAAAACAGCGCGCCGCATATCCTCAACGTTTCCTTCCCTCCGGCGGACGGGCGGCCTCTCGACGGCGAGATGCTGCTGCTCGGCCTCGACCTCGCGGGTATTCACGTCTCGAGCGGGAGCGCCTGCACGAGCGGGGCCGTCGAGCCGAGCCACGTCCTCCGCGCCCTCGGGCTTCCGCGCGAGACGGCGGGTGCGACCGTCCGCCTATCCCTCGGCCGGGGCACGGCGGAAGCCGACACCGACTTCGCCGCCGAGCAGCTTGCAGCCGCTGTCGGCCGGATGCGAGGTGTGTAAGGCCAGCTGGGAATGGAACCGATCTTCGCCGATCAGGCCCGGCTCACGGTGTGATGACCGGAATCGCCGACCGCCGGTTCTTGCGGTAGACGTGGAAGTCGCTGTCCACGGTCAACACCGAGGCTTCCGGATAGAGCTCAGCCATCCGCACGAGACACGCATCGGCGTAGTCCATCGGCACGTCGGAGTAGCGCGCCAGCAAGACCGCTACCGCCTCGGCTTCTGCGTTGGGGTTGAAGGCGACCACGACCGTCCCCGTTGCGACCAGATCGAGCACGTGCTCGCGGGGCATCCCTTCCCGCGCCAGCACATAGGTTGCTTCGGTCAGGACGGCGTCGCAGGTGAGGAACGGCAGCGGGTGGCTCTTGAACTGTGAGACCGCCCACTCGTGATACTGGTCGTCGGCATGCAGAAAAGCGACGAGCAACCCCGTATCGGCGAGCAGAGGGGCCGTCATCGCATAGAGCGTTCGCCCAGCCCTTCCAGATAGCGCTTGTTCGAGGCCAGGTCATGGGGGCCGCCTTTGAGCACCCCGGCCAGATGCGCGATGCGCTCATACGGCACCGGCTCAAACCCAGACAGCGAGTACGTCCGGCTGGCTCGGTGATCTTCCTTTGCCTGTTCGGTGAGGTGATCGAGCCTACCGGCTTCGGCGTCGGCGGCGATCTGCTTGTCCCACTGCTGCGCCTCCCATTCACTGAGCAGGTGCACGGCCATGGCCTCCCGCTCGGTCTCGGGCAACTCCTCCAGGCGCTTCTGTAGTTTCTTCAGTGCAGTCATAGCCTGCTCCTCGCGTCTCGTGCGTCGTGGCGGTTGAAGTTACCTCCTGACGGCACTCAAGGGCAAGACGCAAGGGTACTAGAGGGCGGCTGGGTCTCGAGGGACCGGGGCCGTTGAGCCGAGCCACGTCCTCCGCGCCCTCGGCATGCCGCGCACGACGGCGAGTGCGACCGTCCGCTTCTCCCTCGGCCGGGGCACGGCGGAAGCCGACACCGACTTCGCCGCCGAGCAACTCGCGGCGGTCGCCGGCCGGATGCGGGGGCGCAGCTCACACAGATGAAAATTTCCGTAGAGGGGTTGAGGTGCGGGGCGTGAAATGCCTATACTGCACTGCTTCGCCGGTCAGCTCCGATCCCTGGTAGCCGATCCCTGGTAGGAGGTCGGGTGCGGGAAGCACGAGCAGCCCGGTCCGGGGGGAGGGCGCTGCACTGACGCCATCTCCACCCAATCCTCCTCCTCCCACGAACGTGATCCCTACGAGCCGCCCCCGCGAGGCGGGCTTCTCCCTCCTGCGCGGTCTCCTCCTCGTCCTGGCGCTCGCCCTCACGCCTGCGGCCCTCGGGCAGGGCGCGACGATCAGCCAGAGCCTCCAGGACGAGCTCGCCGGCATGTCGCCCTTCCAGAAGACGACGGTCATCGTCACCTTCAACCAGACGACCCCGCTCCAGGCGGCCCAGCGCACGCTCGTGGCCTCGACCGGCGTCTCGAAGGGCCTCTTCTTCGAGGCGCTCCCCATCGCCGCCGTCCTCGCCACGCCGCTGCAGGTGGACCTGCTGGCGAACCTGCCGGGCGTGCTCTCGCTCTGGGCGAACGAGCCGCTCGAATACTTCAACGAGGAGGCCACGAAGCTGACCGGCGTGGACCGGCTGCGCGAGGACCCGAACCTCCGCACTGCCGGCGGCCTGCCGTTCACCGGCGACGGCGTCACGGTCGTCGTCAACGACTCCGGCATCGACGCCACCCACGGCGACCTCCTCTACGGCACCCACGTCGTCGAGAACGTGCAGGCCGTCACGAACCTCAACGCGCTCAGCGGGCTGCTCCCGGTGACCTACATCGAGGGCACGCCGAACACCGATCTCAACTCCGGCCACGGCACCCACTGCGCCGGCACCGTCGGCGGGACGGGGGCGCTCTCGAACGGCCTCTACGAGGGCGTCGCCCCCGGTGCCGACCTCGTCGGCTACGGCTCCGGGGCCGTCCTCTTCATCCTCGACGGGCTCGGCGGGTTCGACTACGCCCTCAGCCACCAGACCGCCTTCGACAACCCCATCCGGGTGATCACCAACTCGTGGGGGAGCTCGGCCGATTTCGAGCCGGAGGACCCGATCAACCAGGCCTCCTACGCTGCCTACAAGAGCGGGATCACCGTGCTCTTCGCCGCCGGCAACGCCGGCTCCGGCGAGGACACGCACAACCCCTACGCCCGGCCCCCGTGGGTGATCTCGGTCGGCGCGGGCACGAAGGCCGGCAACCTCGCTGACTTCTCCTCGCGCGGCGTCCGGGGTGAGTCGGTCTCGTTCACCACGCCCGACGGCGTGAGCTGGACGGCCCGCAACGAGCTGAGCGTGACGGCCCCCGGCGTCGACATCATCTCGGCGCGGGCCGTCACGAACGGCGGGGCCAACGGCGGCGAGGGCGACGCCGATGCGATCCCGCCGGAGTACCTCCTGTTCTACACGATGATCTCAGGCACCTCGATGGCGACGCCGCACGTCGCCGGCATCGTCGCGCTCCTGCTCGAGGCCAACCCTGCCCTCACGCCGGCCGAGGTGAAGGAGACCCTCCAGAAGACGGCCACCAACATGCCGGGCCGCGAGCCGTGGGAGGCCGGGACCGGCTACGTCAACGCCTACGCTGCTGTCTCGGCCGCCTTCGGCGACGCCCGCTACACCGGCACCCTCCTCAACAGCCGCCGCACCTTCAACGCCACCGCCAACGTCAGCGTCGCCAGCGAGACCGACTTCTCGATCGCGTTCGTGCCCGTCGGGCAGACCGAGGAGCAGACGTTCGACGTGGGCCAGGACATCTCGCTCGTGACGGCGCGCGCCGTCATCGAGGACAACCTCGTCGCCCTCGTCCTCACCGACCCCGACGGGGTGAGCTACGGCTCGGCGATTTCGATCCCCGTCCTCGGCGGGACCGTCGCCGTCACCGCCCCCGGCAAGCCGGGGACGTGGACGCTCACCGTGCGCGGGATCGGCTCGAGAAGCGGCCTCTCGACCGACCCGCTCGGCCTCACGAACGGCACCTCGCTGCCCGGCACCGTCAGCGGCACCCTCAAGCTCCTCCGCACCGACGGCTTCACCGGGCTGAGCGATGTGGGGGATACCCACCCCGACGCCGGGTTCATCCGCTACGCCGTCAGCGAGCGGCTCGTGGACGGGCTGGGCAACGGCACCTTCGCCCCCAACGCCGCCCTCCGGCGGCACCACATCGCGCAGTACCTCGTGATGGGGGCCGGGGTGCGGCAGTACTTCCCCACCGACGGGAGCTACACCTACGGCCTGACCGGGTTCGCAGGCGCGCTCGCCGAGGCCGTCACGGCGCAGGGCGCGCCGCTCAAGGACACGACGCAGGCCGGCAGCGGGGTGATGCGCGTGCAGGGCGGCGTCACGGGCCGGGTCACGCGGGCGGCCCTCGCGTACTCCTTCGTCCAGGCCCTCGGGCTGGACCAGTTCACCGACGCCTACGCCGGCGTGCTCGCGGTCGACGTAGACGGCCAGCGCGTTCCGCTCGAAGACGCCGCCGCCATCCCCACTGCCTTCCGGGGCCACGTCCAGCTCGCCCTCGAGCTGCATCTCATGGACGCCCGGATCGAGAACGACGGCGGCACGGTGCGCGCCTACTTCGACCCGGCCGGCAACGTCAGCCGGGGGCACTATACCGAGGTGGCGTCGCGCTTCTTCGAAACCTACTTCAACGGGTTCGCCTTGCCGGCCGAAGCGCGCCTCGCCGCGCTGAGCACAGCCGTGGCCGAGGCCCACAGCGAGGCGGGGACCCCCGCCGTGTTCCGCCTCGACCCGAACTACCCCAACCCGTTCGCCTCTAGCACGAGGATCACCTACACCCTCCCCGAGGCCGGCGACGTCCGCCTCACGGTCTACAACGTGACGGGGCAGAAGGTGGCGGAGCTAGCGAGCGGGACGCAGGAGGCGGGTCTCCACGAGGTCCGGTGGGACGCGAGCGGCCTCGCCAGCGGGGCCTACCTCTACCGGCTCCAGGCGGGCCGGCACAGCGCGACGCAGCGGATGATGCTGGTGAAGTAGTCCATCTGCTGATGCTTTGTCCGGCGCGGCCCCAGAGGCGGCGGCTTCCGGGGTCGCGTGGCGTCTAGCACGCGCTCACGCGCTCTGCCTCGGCCTCGCGGGCCGCTTCCTCGGCCTTCTCCCGCGCCCTCGCCTCGGCGTTGACGCGGCGGAAGGACTTCTGGAAGAGCAGGCTGTTGGGGACGTAGAGCGTGTGCCCGCCCGGCTCCTCCAGGACCACGAAGAGCGGGCGGATATCCAGGACCTTCCCGGCGAGGTCGCCGTCGGGCACCTCGATCTCGTCGTTGATCTTGAAGGGGTCCGAGAGGAAGAGGAACAGCCCGGCAATCACGTTCGAGAGCAGGCTCCAGACCGCGAAGAAGCCGATGGCGACGAGGCCGAGGAAGCCGGTCAGGAAGACCCACAGCTTCTCCGGGTCGAAGCCCCACACGTAGGCCAGCGTGAAGGCGGCGAAGACGAGCGTGAGGACGCGCGCCATCCGGTAGACGAAGCGCCCGCGCAGCCGGTGCATCTGGCGCACCCGGACGAACCGGACGATCACCGCCTTGAGCGTGACGAGCACGAGCACGACGAGCACCACGATGCCCGCCGTGACGGCCCCGCGCAGCAGCAGCACCGTGTTAACGAACTCTTCGACGGGCAGCGTTTCCAAGGCGGGCAGAGGACGGTGAGACGGTGGACAGAGAACAGAAGACAGCGCGTCGGTAGGCCGGAGCGCGCCGGCTTCAGCACTCGCAACGGGGGTGCTCGATCCTTCCGCTCTTCCCTTCTTGCGCTCTTCCCCGCCTAATTCATCCGCGGGTCGTCGGGGTAGGTCGAGAGGAGGGCGTACTCGCCGCCGAGCGAGCGCATCAGCTCGCGCCAGAGCGTCGGCGGGTCGCCGCCGAAGACCTGCGCCGCCGAGGCCGGCAGCACGAGCCAGCCGCCCTCGGCGACCTCCGCTTCGAGTTGGTCCTCGCCCCAGCCGGCGTAGCCGACGAAGAACCGGAACCTCTCGCCGTCGAGCGCGCCGCTGCGGACGCCGCCGACGATCTCCTCGAACGGCCCGCCCCAGCCGACCCCGTCGAGCACCGGAACCGCGTGCTCCACCTCGTCGGCGTAGGGGTGGAGGTAGTGCAGCGTGTCGGTCTGCACCGGGCCGCCGAAATAGACCCGGTGCTCCAGGCCACCCGGCTCGTCGAGCACGTCGGGGAGGCGGAACTCGGTGGGCCGGTTGAGGATCAGCCCGAACGAGCCGTCGGCTGTGTGGTCGCACAGGAGGACCACGGCGCGCCGGAAGGTAGGGTCGAGCAGCGCCGGCTCGACCACGAGGAGGACGCCGGGGGCGAGGTCCATCGCACAGGGGGAAGGCTACGTCGCTCCAAAATACACGCCCGAGGGGAAGAGGGGAAGAGGGGAAGAGGGGAAGAGGGGAAGAGGGGAAGAGCAAAAATGGCGCGCAAGGTACCGACGCCGCAGCGCTGTGCTCCGTAGGGGCGAACGCCGTTCGCCCGAGGGTTGGCACAACCGCCTCTGTTTTCCGTCCTCAAAACCCCCGCTCGCCGAGGTCGCGGGCGACGCCTAGGTAGAACGCCTTCGCGTCGAACGAGCCGGGGGCGAGGCGGAGGCCGACCTGCCGCGCGTGGTCGGCGTCGAGCGTCCCCCGGAAGTCGCCCCACCGCGCGCTCTTGACCGCGACGAGGCCGTCGTTGACCCCGGCTGCGGCGTAGAGCACGCGGTTCGGGACGACGAGCGGCGGGTAGATCGGCACGTCGGTGCCGCGCCCGGCGCGTCCTGCCCACGAGGCGTAGTAGACGGCCGGGTCGTCCGGGTGCGCCGGGTTGAACGTGCCGGTGACCCACTCCGGCGTCAGCTCGGCGAGGGCGTCCTCGGTACGGGGTGCGGCGCTCTCGTAGGCGGCGCGCCCGACGAAGTCCATCAGCCCGACGGCCCACGCGCGCAGCCGCTGCGGCCGGGAGAGGAGGTAGTCGGCGACCTCGCTGCCCCGATGCGGCGTCGAGACCGTCACGAGGGCCGCGACCTGCGCGGCGCGGCCGAGCATGCCGATGAGGTGACGCGCGTCGAGGCCGCCCGACGAGAACGCGACGAGGCTGACCTTCTCCGCGCCCGTCTCGGCGAGGACGGCGTCGAGGCGCTCGGCCCAGGCGCGGGCGCGGACGGCGACCGTGTCGTAGGGGTTGACGTGCGGCGCGTAGGCCAGCACGCCGTGCCCGCGCAGGTGCATCGCCTCGGCGTGGAGCACCCCGCCCTGCCCCAGGTTCGCCAGCGCCCCGAACCCGTGCATCAGCACCACCGGGTGGCGCGTCCGCACCAGCGGCGGCTGCGGCAGCGGCACCAGCTCGACCGCCCGGCGGGCGAGGCGCTCGGCGCGCGCGGAGATGGAGGGCATGGCAGAGGGCAGAGGGCAGAGGGCAAAGGTACCCACCGTGGCGCATCCCCGTAGGGGCGTGATTCATCACGCCCGAGGTCTACCGCCCGACCCCGATCATGTCTGTAGGGGTGATGGGCTACGCCGAGCCTCCGAGACGAGGCTCTTCGGGTTTCCTGTGGTCGCCCGAGGGCTGGCACTACCGCCCACCGTCTCACCGTCCACTCAGCCGAGGCCGAGCGCGAGCGCCATCACGGCCCCAGCCACGAGCGGGACCCGGAGGTTGTCGTTGACCGGGACCGGGAGCGCCTCGACGAGCGCGGCCGTCGCCGCGCCGAGGACGAGCGTCCCCAGCCCGATTCCCTCGGCGGGGAGCGCGCCGAACGGGACCGCCGCCAGCAGGCCGGTCACGAAGAACGCGACGGACCCCTCGACGGACTTCTCCGAGAACGGGTAGCGCCTCCGCCCGAACCGCCGCCCGACGACCGCCGCCGCGCCGTCGCCCACCATGAGCATCGCCAGCGCCGCGGCAGCGACGGGTTCGGGGAAGAGGAGCGCGCACAGCGCCCCCGAGACGCACATCCACGTCGCCCCGTTGATCACGACCGGCCCGCCGAACGGGGGCTGCTCCTCGGGCCGCATGATCGGGGCGAACAGCCAGGTGATGAACCGATGCACGGCCGGCACGCGCGTCCGCAGCACGTCGCACGTCACGGCGAAGACGGCCAGCGGAACTAGCAGCCACAGCGCCACCGTCCGCCCGAGCACCACGATCCCGGCCGGGATCACGAGCGCGCCGAGGTGGAGCGCCTTCCGCTTCAGTTCGGCGGCGTAGGAGATCAGAGGCGGCGAGTCGCTCACGAGCGCGTGGGGCAGAGAGAGAGGGTGGGAGCCTGCGCGAAGCTACGGGGTTCGAGCCTGTGTCCGCCACCCTCACCCGCACCGACCCCGCTACCGCCATGCGCTTCTCCCTATCCCTGCTGGCCCTAGGTCTCCTGCTCGCCGGCTGCACCCGCTCCGACGACT
>JBBSMV010000089.1:0-10666 GCA_038232975.1 Rhodothermales bacterium | reverse complement strand
TCTTCCGCTCTTCCGCTCTTCCGCTCTTCCGCTCTTCCGCTCTTCCGCTCTTCCGCTCTTCCGCTCTTCCGCTCTTCCGCTCCTGAAGCTCCTGAAGCTCCTCACGCCACCGGCTCGACGCGGGGACCGCGCGCGGTTTCGTCCACGAACGCGGCCGGCGCGTCGGTCGAGTGGTAGAGCAGGAGCAGATGCCCGCTGTCTGCGGCCTCACGGACGATTCGGCTGCGCTCGGCCTGCGAGCGCTCCGGCTCGAAGTCGTACTTCGCCCGGAACGAGCGCGTGATCTGGCCCGGACTCGGCACCACGTCGCCGCCGAAGACGGCCGTTCGGCCGCCGGTGTGGAGCCGGAAAATCTGGTGGTCGCGCGTGTGCCCGCCGGTGCGCTCGTACTCGATCTCGTCGGTGAGCCACCCGGCTCCTTCGACCGTGACGAGCTGCCCCGCCGTCTCGAGCGTGTGGATGACCCGGGCCCGCGCCTCGGCCGAGACGCCGGCATAGGGTGCGTCGAGCTCGCCCCGCTGCACGACGTACTCGGCGTTCGGGAAGGTCGGCAGGTCGGTCCCGGCGGCGTCGAGCACGGCCCCGCCCGCGTGGTCGAAGTGGAGGTGGGAGAGGAGCACCCGCGTCACGTCCTCGCGCTCGAACCCGGCGCGGCGGACATTTTCCAGGAGGAACGTCGCGTCGCGCCCGTGGGCGTACTCGCCGAGGCCGGTGTCGAGCAGCAGCAGGTCGCCCGGTGTCTCGACGAGGAACGGGGTGACCGAGATGAAGAGCGTCCCCTTCGGCTGCGCCTCGCCCTCGGCGTGCGGCACGAAGCGCTTGTCCCAGCCGACGGTGAAGCGCCCCTCGGGGAGCGGGTGGACCGCGAGGTCGCCGTACTCGATCACGCCTTCTCCCGCTCGCTTTCGTGCTTCTCGTAGGCCTCGATGATGTCCATCACGAGGCGGTGGCGGACCACGTCGCCCCGGTTGAACTCGACGAAGTCTATGCCGTCCACGTCGTGGAGGATGCGGGTGGCGTGGACGAGGCCGCTGTCGGCGCGGTTCGGGAGGTCGGTCTGCGTCACGTCGCCCGTGACGAGGCAGCGCGAGCCGGGGCCGAGGCGGGTGAGGAACATCTTCATCTGCGCCGCCGTCGCGTTCTGCGCCTCGTCGAGGATCACGAAGGCGTTCGAGAGGGTGTTGTGAGTGAGGAGGAAGTCGTCGGTGACGTAGAGGCTGTCGGCCGCCGCGACCCGGATGCACTGCGTCGGCTCGGTCCCCGCCGGTTCGATGCGGGTGAGGTAGCGCCTGGGGCGGCGGCCGCCATACTGCTCGTAGGCCGCCGCCTTGCGCGGGAGCCGGAACGGCGGCATCCCCTCCGGCAGGCGGATGTCGAGGACGTAGGCGTCGTGCCGGTGCGGGACCGCGCGCCCATTCGAGCAGCCGGCCGGCCGGCCCTCGGCTGCCCGAGTGCGGACCGTGGCCGTGCCTCCGAGCGACTGGACGAGGAAAAGCACATCGTCGCGTAGGCGCAGAGACGTCGTGCAGTACTGGACGCGGCAGGTTCGTCCGGGCTGCGTCACCGGGCCGCCGTCGGTATCGAGGAGGCCCTGGAGGAGCGCGAGGCGCACCTCGGCTGAGTTGAGGAGGTACGTCGAGGGGACAAACTTGGAGTGGGAGTAGGTGCCGTAGAGGTCGAGGTCGCGGAGCGCATCGGTGAGCGGGTTCGGAGCGCCGTGCCAGCCCCCCTTCGGCTTCGTGAGCCAGTAGTCGTACCCGCTCTTGAACGTCACCTCGACCCCCGAGACGCGCTCGTCGAGGGCCGCGACCAGCTCTGGGTCGGCGGTTGCAAAGGTGGGGGAGCCGCCTCGGAAGGAGCCGTCGCCCAGCAGGAGGCCGAGGGCGTAGGGGTCCACGACGACCTGTTGGGACGGGAAGGCTACGGGTGCGGAGAGCAGCGGAAGCTCGTAGCGGTGGTAGTGGTGAGCGCGGAGGTCCCCGAGCATCTCGTCCGTCCGCAGCACGCGGGGCGGTTTGTCGCGGCGGCGGTCGGAGCGGGTGTAGACGCTCCACAGGTGCTCGCCACAGCAGCGCGTCGCCGCGCCGTCCGTGGTGGTGACCTCATAGACCTCCCGCTCACCCTGGGGGAAAACACCGAGCACCTCCGTCGGCTGCCCGTCAGAGCCGATGACGGAATCTCCGAGGCGGAGGTCGCCCATTTGAACCCACCCCTCCGAGGTTAGGACGCGGCTGGAGAGCGGCTGCGCCCGTCCGCGCATATAAGCCAGGGGGACGATCTCGACGGTGTTCTGGTCGAGGTAGGCGGCGAGCTTGTCGCGGGGGATCATGTCTTCGAGCGCGTCGTAGAGCGGCCGGAGGTAGGGGTCAATTTTGTCGCGGAAGTTGCCGGGGAGGAACCCGAGGCTCTCGCCCGCCTCGACGGCCGGGCGGCTGAGCACGAGCTTCTTCACCTGCCGGCTCTTGAGCGCCGAGACCGCGAGCGCGACGGCGATGTACGTCTTCCCCGTCCCGGCCGGCCCGACGGCGAAGGCGATGTCGTTCTGCCGGGCCGACTCGACGAGGCGGACCTGGCCCGGCGTCTTGGCCTTGATCATCCCGCCGGTCGGGGTGAAGAGGACGACGTCGGTGGTGTCCGCGCGCGGGTGGCCCTCGCCGACCGTGGTGAGGTCGAGGACCGTGTCGAGGTCGCGCTCCGTGAGGTTGCCGTTGCGCGTGAGAATCCGCGTCAACTCGCCGAGGATCTGCTCGATACGCCGGAGCGACTCGTCGTCGCCGCGGAGGAAGAGCTGCTGGCCGCGCGCGGTGATGCGCGTGTCGGCGAAGGCCGCTTCGATCTTGCGGAGGTAGGTGTCGTTGAAGCCGAAGATCAGCAGCGGCTCGACGCCTTCGATGGTGAGGGTTTTCTCGGCCAAACGGAAGAGGGGAGAAGGTGGGGGCGGGGTGGTATGCGCCGGTGCGCCCGAGGCTCCCCGGTGAGGAGTAGTTTCTGGTTCACGGTTTCTGGTTGAGCGTTCCCGTTCGTTCTTGCTCAATCAGAAACCAGAAACTAAAAACCGGAAACCCTCTCGCGCCCATGCCCGCTCTCGTCGTCCCCTTCACGAAGATGCACGGCGCGGGGAACGATTTCATCGTCCTCGACAACCGCTTCTTCCACCTCTCCGGCGACGAGCTGGCGGGCCTCGCCCGGCGTTTCTGCCCGCGCCGCTTCGGGGTCGGGGCCGACGGCGTGCTCGCGCTCAGCCCGCCGACCGAGGAGGGCCACGACTACCGGATGGACTACCGCAACGCCGACGGCTCGCCGGCCGGGATGTGCGGCAACGGCGCGCGCTGCCTCGCCCGCTTCGCCCGCGCCGCCGGCCTCGACTCCGAGCCGCTGGTCTTCGCCTCCGATGACGGCCTCTACCGTGCCTCGGTGCCCGGCGAGGCCGAGGCCCCGGTGCGCCTCTTCGTCCCGCCGCCCAAGCACTTCGACCCCGAGCGGGCGCTCGCGGCGGGCGGGACGGTCCCCTACATCTGGACCGGCACCGACCACACGGTCGTCTTCGTGCGCGACGTGGAGGCGGCGAGCGTCGAGAAGATCGGCCCGCGCATCCGGCACGACGCGGCGCTCGCGCCCGAGGGAGCCAACGTCAACTTCGTGCAGGTGCTCGGCGAGCACCCGGCGCGGGTGCAGGTGCGGACGTTCGAGAAAGGCGTCGAGGCCGAGACGCTCGCATGTGGGACGGGGGCGCTCGCGGCGGCACTCGTGGCGCGGCTGATGGGGCGCGTCGAGGGCGAGACGGTCGAGGTCGCCGCGCGCGGCGGGACGCTCCGGGTGGGCTTCGGGATCAACGCGCACGGGCACGTCCGCGACCTGTGGCTCGAAGGCCCCGCCGTGGCCGTGTACCAGGGCACGCTGGAGGTGTGAGCGGGCTAGGCTGCCGCCTCGCCGCCATCCTTTCCAGCCCGTTGCTTTCGCTCGATCTCCCGGTGTAGGGCGCTGGCCTGCTCTCGGTAAAAGGCTACCCGCTCCTCCCACGTCGTGCCCTCAAGCCGTTCGTGGTGGGCGTCGCGTATCCGGCGCACCATCGGCACGGCCTTAATCTTCGTCTGTTCCATAATGCGTCACCTCGCGCGGCGAATAGATTTCGATGGGTTTGTAGCCGAGCTCGCGGCTGGCAGCATTGAAGCTCCGTATCCTGTCGAAGCGCACGATGTGCTTGAAGTTCCAGCTCACGAGCATATCCACGGCGGCTACCGTAGCGAGGGCGATGTGCAATCCATCGTCTGAATACGTGCTCGAGTAGGGGGTCGGGAGGCCGCCAGCATCTACCGGACTCCCGACCCCTGACGTTCGACTCCCCGACGTGGCTTAGAAGAACGACGAGCGGTGGTCCTCGATCTCGGCGGCGTCGCGGAGCCGCTCGATCCACTGCTGCTGCACGCGCTGCCGGCGCTGGTTCAGCAGCTCGTTCCGCAGCGCCGCCCGCGCCTCGGCCGGCATCGCCGACGGGTCGGCCTCGGTGACGGCCGTGGACTCGATCACGAAGGCGGCGTTCTCGCCGGCCACCACGCCGGAGGTCTCGCCCCGGTCCAGCCCGAGGAGCGTCCCGACGAAGGCCGGCTCGCGCCCGAGGCCGGGCACCGTGAGGTCCGAGAGCGCCAGCTCGGGCGTGGTGCGGACCGGCGCGCCGACGGCGGCCCCGAGCCGGTCCAGGCCCTCGGCGTCGGCGTCGCGGAGCTTGGCGACCTGAATCTCTTTTTTGCGCTCGAGCCGGACGCGCGGCTCGATCTCGGTGCGGACCTCGTCGAAGGGCCGGAAGCCCTCGGGCTGCACCTCGGCCACGCGGACGACCGCGAAGTCCGTCCCGGTGTCGATCACGTCGGAGACGTCGCCCGGCTCGGCGCGGGCGATGAAGCTCCGCACGGCGCGGCTGTTGCCGAGGCCGGGGATGAACGCCTGCTCGCCGGTGACGACGGCCTGCTGCAGCGGCAGCCCGAGGCGCTCGGCCTCGGCGGCGAAGTCGCCGCCCTCCTCGGTGTAGTACGTCAGGTCGTCGGCCTGGTCGCGCACCTTGCCGAGCGTGGCCGCCGTCGTACCGACGGCCTGGGCGAGCTGGGCGAGGCGGACCTCCTGGTTGCCGTGGCTCTCGACCTCGATCAGGTGGTAGCCGAAGTCGGTCTCGACCGGCCCGACGACCTCGCCGACCTGGGCACCGAAGGCGGCGTCCTCGAACGGCGGCACCATGCGGCCCTTGCCGAACCAGCCGAGGTCGCCGCCGCGCGCGGCGCTGCCGGGGTCCTGGGAGTACTGGCGGGCCAGCGTCTCGAACGGCTCGCCGCTCTCGATCCGCTCCTTGACGTCGAGGGCCTGCTGGCGCTGCTCGGCGCGCTGCTCGGCGGAGTCGCCGCGCTGCCCGAAGAGGATGTGGCGGGCGCGGACGGCCGGCTGGGCAGCCTCGCGCACGGCGGTGATCTTGGCGAGCCGCGCCTCGTCGCCGACGAGGAGCGGGCCGACGACGCGGCCGACGGTGGGGTCGTCGAAGACGGCCGCAGCGATCTCCGGCTCGAGGTCGCCCGGCCCGACGAAGGTGCCGTCGTAGGGGCGCTGCGAGAAGTTGCGCGTGACGAAGAGCGAGTCGTCGGTGGCGGCGGCGAAGTCGGCGCGCAGGCCGCCGAGGTCGCGCATGACGGCGGCCGAGTCCTCGGGGCTGGGCTCCTGCGAGAGCGTCACGAAGTCGACCGAGACCGTGCGCTCGCGCTCGAAGTCGTCGCGGTGCGCCTCGTAGTAGGCCTTGAAGTCACGGTCGGTGGCGGCGACGGCGCTGTCGGGGATGTCGGCGTAGCGGAGGGCGTCGTAGCGGCCCTGCGCCTTACGGTTGCGGCGGACGAACTCGGCGGCGACCTCGGCGTCGGTGACGCGGACCGAGGCCCCGAGGAGCGCGCTGAGCTTCTCCGAGCGGCGCTTGCCTCGGAGGTACTCCTCGATGGCGATCAGGTCCTCGGTGGCCTCGGGGTTGTCAATGGCGCTCTGGAGGAGGCCCCGGTCGAGGTTGCCCTGCTCGTCGCTGAAGAGCTGGAGCACGAGCGGGTCGGGGGTCGGGCCGGTGAACATGCGCTCGACCTCGGCGTCGGTGACGCGGATGCCGAGGCGGTCCATCTCGCGCTCGCGCAGCTTGTTGTCTACGAGGCGGTCGTAGACGACGTCGGCGTACTGGTCGCGCACGGCCTGCGTGGGGGCCTCGCCGGACTGCTGCTGGTAGGCGCGCACCTCCTGCTCGAGCGCGCGCGTGTACTCCTCGTAGAGGATCGGCTCGCCGCCGATGACGGCGATGTTCTGCCGCTGCTGGAGGCCGATGTTGTCGAAGGCCCCGGAGTCCTGGAGCACCCAGAGGCCGCCGAACGAGAGGATGAGGATCCAGAGGATCACGCCGGTGCTCTCCCGCATCTTGGTCATCATGCCCATAACGTCTTGCTCGGTTTAGGTCGAAGGGGTCGAAATCAGGGAGCGAAGAATAGCACGACGTGCTAGGGCAGCCACGGTATTTTTCGGTGAAATGCCCGTTGTTCAGAGGACCCCGTTGTTCAGAGGACAGAGAGAAGCTGGCAAAGGTACTGAGACCACCGCACGCCCGTAGGGGCGGCCCCATGTGGTCGCCCTGGTGGGGAATGGCGTGAGGGCCGGACAGGGCACGTCCTGTCCCTACGATCCATCCGTCCACCGTTTCACCATCCACCGTTTCATCGGCCACCGACGCGCTGAACCCCGTCCACCGCATACCCTGCTGCATCGAGGCCCCGGCCGCGTTCGGACCGAAGGCGCGCTACGCGCTCGGCGTGCTCCTGGCCCCGCTCGGCCTCGAACCGGCGTGGGCGAACCGGGACGACCTCTCCGGCCCAGCGGTCTACTACGGCCCACGCCCCGAGGGCCTGCCGGAGACGGTGCTCGCCCTCCGCCTCGACCCGGACACGGCGGCCTATTTCGACTCCGGCGAACCGTACCGCGCCGCCGACGCCTCGGCCCTCGACTGGAACGGCGTGCCGTCGCCCGTCCTCTTCCCCCGACGCTCGCCGCCCGGCCTCCCGACCGACGCCCCCGACCTCGTCGCCTCCGCGTTTTTCTGGCTGAGCGGCTGGCAGGAGGAAACGATGACCGAGCGCGACGAGCACGGGCGCTTCCCGTACCGCGCCTCGCTCCAGGCGGCGCTCGGCTGCGCCGGGCTGCCCGTGGCGGACCACTACCGCGAGGTGCTGGCCGAGTGGCTGCTCGCGCTCGGGGTCCCGGTCCGGCGGTGGCGGTGGCAGGGGAGCACGTGGGCCGTGGCGCTGACGCACGACGTGGACCTGCTCCGTAAGCGGCGGCTCGGCACGCTCGCCCGCGCCGCCCTCCGGCGGGACGGTCGGCGCGGCGCGGCGGTTCGGCAGGCCGCCTTCGCTCCGAACCCCCGGCGCGCGAGCCTGGAGGAGATGGCGGCGGCCGAGCGCCGGCGCGGCGCGGGGGCGACCTACTTCCTCAAGACCGCCGCACGCGGGCCGTGGGACGTGCCGTACTCGGCGCGCAGCGCGTGGCTCCGCCGGTTCGTCGCGGGGCTTCAGGCCGACGGCTTCGAGGTCGGGCTGCACCCGAGCTACTTCGGGTACGACCACCTCGGCCACCTCATCGAGGAGCGCGACCGCCTCGAAGCGCTCACCGGCGCGCGGCCCGTCTCCGTCCGCCAGCACTTTCTGCGCTTCGACGCCGCCACGCCGAGGCTCCAGCAGGCCGCCGGCTTCCGGCTCGACTCGACGCTCGGCTTCGCCCGGCAGGCCGGGTTCCGGCGCGGCACCTGCTTCCCGTTTCCGCTCTTCGACGTGCGCGCTGGCGCGCCGCTCGGCCTGTGGGAGCTGCCGCTCACGGCGATGGACACGACGCTCTTCACCCCCGGCGGCCTCGCGCCGGCCGAGGCCGAGCGCGCCGTCGCCGACCTCTTCGCCGCGTGCCGGCGGGTCGGCGGCGTATGCGTGCTGCTGTGGCACAACACGCTCTACGACGAGGTGGACTTCCCCGGCCAGGCCGACGTCTTCGAGCGCACGCTCGACCAGGCGCTCGCCGACGGGGCGGCGGTCCTCAGCCTCCGCGACGCGCTGGCTCGTGGTGCGTAATCCGTGATTCGTGAGGCCGCTTGCCTCAGCCCTTCGCTCCAGGCAGCCTCACGAACCGCAGGACGGCGAAGCCAATCACGTTTCACGAATCCCGTTGCCCACCGGATCAGCCGGGGCGCTGCGCCGTTGGAGCCTCCGCCGCCTCGCCGCTCTATCCCCCGATCCATGCCCGATTCCGCTGCCGCGACGTCCGAGTCCTTCCAGCTCGACCTGCTCGACAAGCTCCCGCTCGGCCTCCTCGTCTATCACCTCGACGACCCCGAGGACCCCGGCTCGTTCCGCCTCGTGCAGGCCAACGAGGCCGCCTCGCGCGCCGTCGGGTTCGACGTGCGGCCCGACATCGGGAAGACGATCCGCGAGGCGTCGCCCCAGGTCTTGGAGACGGAGATTCCGGCGGCCTACCTCGAGGTGCTCCGCACCGGCGAGGCCCGAGACCTCGGCGTGATCGAGTACGAGGACGAGCGCATCGAGCGCGGGGTGTTCCAGATTCGAGCCTTCGGGCTTCCGGGGTGCCACGTCGGCGTCGTGTTCGAGGAGATATCGCAGCGGCGCACGGCCGAGGAGGCCCGGCTCCTCGGCCTCGTGGACAACCTCCCGGAGCTGGCCTGGAGCGCCCGGCCCGACGGCCACATTGATTTCTACAACCGGCGCTGGTACGAGTACACCGGCACCACGCCCGAAGAGATGGACGGCTGGGGGTGGCAGCGGGTCCACGACCCCGACCTCCTCCCGGTCGTGGTCGAGCGCTGGCAGCACTCGATTGACACCGGCGAGCCGTTCGAGATGGAGTTCCCGCTGCGCGGGGCCGACGGCACCTTCCGCTGGTTCCTCACCCGCGTCCGCCCCCTCTTGGGTGCCGACGGCGAGATCACGCGATGGGTCGGGACGAACGCCGACATCAACGAGCACCGACAGCTCCTGGCTGAGCGCGACGAGGCGCTCGCCCTCGCCGGGGAGAGCGAGGGCCGTTACCGCTTCATGAGCGAGACGCTCCAGCAGCAGATCTGGACCGCCCAGCCCGACGGGCAGCTCGACTTCGTCAACCAGTACGTCCTCGACTACTTCGGGCGGACCTTCGACGAGATGATCGGGCAGGGCTGGCAGGGCGTCGTCCACGAGGACGACCTGCCGCGCGTCGCGGAGCACTGGGCGCGCGCGCTCGAGACCGGCGAGCCGTATGAGGTCGAGTTCCGGCTGCGCTGCTCCGACGACGGCTCGTGGCGCTGGCACCTCGGCCGGGCGAGCGCCCTGCGCGACGAGCAGGGGCGCATCGTCAAGTGGTTCGGGGCCAACGTTGACATCCACGCCAAGAAGGAGATCGAGACCGTCCTGGGCGAGACCAACCGGAAGCTCGAGGAGCGCGTCGCCGAGCGCACCCAGGCCCTCGCCGCCTTCACCGAGGACCTCAAGCTGCTCCACCGCATCACGACGACGCGGCACGCCTCGCCGGCCGAGGTCTTCCGGGAGTACCTCCGCGCTGGCTGCGCGATCTTCGAGATGCCCATCGGCATCCTCAGCGAGACGCCGCTCGACGAGGCCACCGGCGAGCGGACCTACCGGCTCCACACCGTCGAGAGCCCCGTGCCGGAGGTCCGCGCCGGGGTCGAGATGCCGCTCGGCGAGGCGTTCTGCGACGCCGTCGTCGAGCGCGGCGAGACGGTCAGCTACGCCGACGTGTGCGACGAGGGCGACGAGGTGACGTGCCGGGCGGCCCACGTCGAGCACGGCCTCCGCTCGTTCATCGGCACCCCGCTCATGGTGGACGGCGAGCTGTTCGGGACGCTCAACTTCGTCTCGCCCGAGCCTCGGCCGGAGGGCTTCGCCCCGCACGAGCACGAGCTCGTCGAGGTGATGGCCGAGTCGGTGGCGCAGGTGCTGAGCCTCCAGCGCGCCGAGCGCGCCCGCGCCGAGGCCGAGGCCCGCTCGCACTCCATCGTCCGCACCGTCGAGGAGGGCCTCGTGCTCCTCGACGCCGACGGAGAGGTCCTGATGAGCAACCCGGCGGCCCGGCGGATGCTCGGCTTCGGGAGCGCGGGCGTCTCGGGCCGTCTTGCCGAAAGCCCGCGCTGGCAGGTCATCCGCGAGGACGGCACGCCGTTGCCCGAGGACGCCCTGCCCGAGCGCGAGGTGTTCCGCACCGGGCACACGGTGCGCGGCGTCGTGCAGGGCATCGTCAGCGAGGACGGCCTGACGCGGTGGTTCTCGGTCAACGCCCGCGCCGCCGGGCGCGGCGACGGCGGGGCCGTGACCTCGGTCGTGCTCTCGTTCACCGATATCACCGAGCAGCTCCACGTCGAGCAGTCGCTCAAGCGCAACGCCGAGCAGCTCGAAGAGCGCAACGCCGAGCTCGAGCAGTTCGCGTACGTGGCCAGCCACGACCTGCAGGAGCCGCTCCGCATGGTGTCGAGCTTCCTCCAGCTCTTGCAGCGCCGCTACGCCGACCAGCTCGACGAGACGGCCGACGAGTACATCGCCTACGCGGTGGACGGGGCCAAGCGGATGCAGGTGCTGATCCAGGACCTGCTGGCGTACTCCCGCGTCGG
>JBBSMV010000088.1:0-10670 GCA_038232975.1 Rhodothermales bacterium | reverse complement strand
GCCGCCTTCCCATGCCTGCATGGCGTTGCGCTGGACCAGCGCATAAGCCTCCTCGCGGCCGCGCCCCGCCTGCGTCAGCGCCAGCAGCACGCGCTGCGAGTGCACGAGGCCGCGCGTGGCATCAAGGTTCTCGCGCATCCGGTCGGGATAGACGACCAGGTTCTCGACCAGGCCGGTCAGGCGCGCCAGCGCGAAGTCCAGCGTCACCGTCGCGTCCGGCCCGAGCATGCGCTCGACCGAGCTGTGGCTGATGTCGCGCTCGTGCCAGAGCGCGACGTTCTCGGAGGCCGCCACCATGTAGCCGCGCAGCAGGCGCGCCATGCCGGTGACGTTCTCGCTCCCGATCGGGTTGCGCTTGTGCGGCATCGCGCTCGACCCTTTCTGCCCCTCGCGGAACGCCTCTTCGGCCTCGAGGACCTCGGAGCGCTGGAGGTGCCGGACCTCGACGGCGAGGCGCTCCAGGCTCGCGCCGACGACGGCGAGCGTGGCGAGGTAGTAGGCGTGGCGGTCGCGCCCGAGCACCTGCGTCGAGATCGGCGCGGCACGCAGGCCGAGGCGCTCGCACGTCAGGCGCTCGACCGCCGGCGGGATGTTGGCGAAGGTCCCGACCGCGCCGGAGAGCTTGCCGACGCGGACCTCCTCGGCGGCGCGCCGGAAGCGCTCGCGGTTGCGGGTCATCTCGTCGTAGGCGAGCGCGAGCTTGAGGCCGAAGCTCGTCGGCTCGGCGTGGACGCCGTGGGTGCGCCCGATCGTGAGCGTGGTGCGATGCTCGTTGGCCTTCGCCCCGAGCACCTCGATCATCCGGTCGAGGGCCTCGGCGATCAGCGCGTTGGCGCGCAGGAGACGGAGGCTGAGGGCGGTGTCCACCACGTCGGACGAGGTGAGGCCGTAGTGGACCCACTTGCGCTCCGGGCCAAGCGTCTCCGAGACGGCGCGCGTGAAAGCCACCACATCGTGGCGGGTCTTCTCCTCGATTTCATGGATGCGGTCTACGTCGAAGCTGGCCGCCCGGTAGAGCGTCGCCACGTCCTCCTCGGGGATGATGCCGGTGGCCTCGCTCCACGCGGCGCAGGCAGCAAGCTCCACGTCGAGCCACGCCTGAAACTGGCCCTCCTCGCTCCACAGGGCCTGCATTTCGGGACGAGTGTAGCGGGCGATCATCGGTGCGGGGACGGGCAGATAGGGACGAGGCAGGAAGGTACCACTCCCGCCCAGAGCGAGCGGCCGGCCGGGCTATCGCCTAACCCTGTCAAGCGACGTACTTGACAAGTTCCGAATCAAGACTTACTATATGCTGTGCGCATTGTCCCTCCTCACATGCCGCTTGCGGCCCCCTACTCGCGTCCAAGCATGAAAGCGCTCCTCCTCACGGTCCCCCTCTTCCTCCTGCTCGCTGCCCTCGCGGGATGCGACGCCGTCAACGATCCTGAGTCCGCCGGCACGGACGCGGCGACGGCTATGCCCGACGAGGCCACCGCCAGGGCCCTGCCCACGGCAGAACTTGCGATCCCCGACCGCTACATCGTGGTGCTGGCCGAGGAGCCTGTCGCCGAGGCCCGTAGCTCGGCCGCCAGCGACCTGCGCGTGCTCGCGGCCGAGGTCGCCGCCACCGGGACCGTTCGCCACGTCTACGAGCACGCGCTGACGGGCTTCGCCGCGGCGATGAGCGCGGCCGAGGCCGCAGCGCTGGCGAAGGATCCCCGGGTGCTCTACGTCGAGCAGGACCGGCGCGTCTTCGCCTTCGGCAGCGGTGCCCAGTCGAGCCCGACGTGGGGCCTCAACCGCGTGGACCAGCGCGCCCTGCCGCTCGACAACGCCTATACCTGGAACACCTCCGGTGCCGGCGTGACGGCCTACGTCATCGACACCGGCATCCGGATCGGCCACAACGAGTTCGGCGGCCGGGCGGCCTACGGCTACGACTTCGTCGGCAACGACCCGAACGCCGACGACTGCAACGGGCACGGCACCCACGTCGCCGGCACTGTCGGCGGCACGACCTACGGGGTGGCGAAGGACGTGGCGCTCGTCGCCGTCCGCGTGCTCGACTGCAACGGCTCGGGGTCCTACAGCGGCGTCATCGCCGGGGTGGACTGGGTGACGGCCAACCACGCGGCACCTGCCGTGGCGAACATGAGCCTCGGCGGCGGTGCCTCCTCCTCGGTCGACGCCGCCGTGCGCAACTCCATCGCCTCCGGCGTGCAGTACGCCGTCGCCGCGGGCAACGACAACCGCGACGCCTGCACCTACTCGCCGGCCCGCACGGCCGAGGCCATGACGGTCGGCTCGACGACCTCCTCCGACAGCCGGTCCTCGTTCTCGAACTACGGCTCGTGCGTGGACTTCTTCGCGCCGGGCTCGAGCATCACCTCGGCGTGGTACACGAGCAACTCCGCGACGAACACCATCAGCGGGACCTCGATGGCGGCTCCGCACGCGGCCGGCGTGGCGGCGCTCTACCTCGAGGCGAACCCGATGGCCTCGGCCCAGCAGGTCCGCGACGCCCTGTACCAGGCCACGACGAAGGACGTGGTCTCGAACGCGGCCTCGGCCAACGACCACCTCCTCTACAGCCTCGTCACCGACGCTGGGGGCGGCGGCAACCCGAACGTGCCGCCGACGGCTTCGTTCACGTACTCCTGTGCCGAGCTGAGCTGCACCTTCGACGGCTCCGGCTCGTCCGACCCCGACGGGACGATTACTAGCTACGCCTGGACGTTCGGCGACGGGAGCTCGGCCTCCGGCGCGGCGGTCAGCCACACCTACGGCAGCGGCGGCACCCGCACCGTCACGCTCACCGTGACCGACAACGCGAACGCCAGCGACGGCGAGAGCCAGAGCATTACGGTCTCCGAGCCGCCCGCCGGGGGCATCACGCTCTCGGCCACCGGCTACAAGCAGCAGGGTCGCCACCGCATCGACCTGACGTGGGGCGGTGCCACCTCCTCTCAGGTGGATGTCTATCGCAACGGCTCGAAGACCGCCACCACGGCGAATGATGGTGCCTACACCGACGCCACCGGCGGGCGCGGCAGTGCCACCTACACGCACCAGGTCTGCGAAGCCGGCACGAGCGTTTGCTCAAACGTCACGACGACCTCGTTCTGACTTCCTCACCTGAGCCCACCTTCTCACCTGAGCGCACCTTGCGGTCGAGCGGTTCGGGGTCGAGCGGGCGGCTGAGTGCCCTCCCCGCTCGACTCCAAACCGCTCGGCGGCTAATGCACGACCATGTCCGCCGCCTAAGTTCCACAAGTAATGAGCTTGACGAACGCCAACCTGAGACCTGGTATCAACCTCTAGTATCAACCTGAGGCCTGGTATACGGTGTGTCTCTTCCCTCGGTCCCCGGCCGCCCGCGGCCCTTTCCCCTACACCACGTCATGAGAGCTACCCTCCTTCGTACTGTCCCTTTCTTCTTCCTGCTCGCTGCCCTCGTCGGGTGCGACGCCGTCAACGATCCTGAGTCTGCCGGCGCGGACGCGGCCGAGACCGGCGAGGCCGCCGCCATCGCGCAGCCGAGCGGCGAGGACCTGCGGGTTCCCGGCCGCTACATCGTCGTGCTGGCCGAGGAGCCGGTGGCCGAGGCCCGCGCTACGGCGGCGGCTGACCTGGCTGCGCTCCAGGCCGAGGTCACCGCGCGCGGGGCCTCCGTGCGCCACGTCTACGAGCACGCGCTCACCGGCTTCTCGGCCGCCATGAGCGCCGACGAGGCCGCGGCGCTGGCTAAGGACCCGCGCGTGCTCTACGTCGAGCAGGACCAGTGGGCTTATGCCTCGGGTACCGGCAACCAGGGCGGCGCGACCTGGGGCATCGACCGCATTGACCAGCGCAGCGGCAACGACACCGCCTACAACTGGCGCGCCAGCGGCGAGGGCGTGACGGCCTACGTCGTCGACACCGGGATGCGCATCTCGCACGGCGAGTTCGGCGGGCGGGCCTCCTACGGCTACGACTTCGTAGACAACGACCCCATTGCCGACGACTGCAACGGCCACGGCACGCACGTCGCCGGGACGATCGGCGGGGCGACGTGGGGCGTGGCGAAGGACGTGGCGCTCGTCGCCGTCCGCGTGCTCGACTGCCGCGGCTCGGGGGCCACCAGCGGCGTCATCGCGGGGGTAGACTGGGTGACGGCGAACGCGGCGCGTCCGGCCGTGGCGAACATGAGCCTCGGCGGCAGCGCCTCGGCGGCGATGGATGCGGCGGTGCAGGCCTCGATTGCTTCGGGCGTGCAGTACAGCCTCGCCGCCGGCAACGGCTTCCTCGGCCTGTTCCCGCAGAACGCCTGCGGCACCTCGCCCGCGCGCGTCCCCGAAGCCATCACCGTCAGCGCCACCAACAGCAGCGACGCGCGGGCCTCGTGGGCCAACTACGGCGACTGCGTGGACTTCTTCGCGCCGGGCATCGGCATCACCTCGGCCTGGTACGACAGCGACAGCGGCACCAACACCATCAGCGGCACCTCGATGGCGGCTCCCCACGTCGCCGGCGTCGCCGCGATGTACCTCGAGGTCCGGCCGAACGCGTCCCCGCAGCAGGTCCGCGACGTCCTCTTCGCCTTCACCACGAAGAACGTCGTCCAGAACCCGCGCTCGGTCAACGCCCACCTGCTCTACAACGGCGGCAGCCCGAGCAACCTCAGGGGCGAGGACACGCTCGCCTGGTAGGCCGCCCGAGAGTCGGCCGCTCGTCGGAAGGGGCGTGTCCTGCACGGGGCGCGCCCCTTTCGCGTTGCACGCGCGCCGGCGGGTCAAGCGGTCTGGCACGTCACCTTGCCCACGCCCGCCTCGATGCGCACGAAGAGCGCCTCGTCCTCGTCGCGGACCTCGGGGCTGTGCCAGAGGCCCTTGCCGCGCTTGACGTAGCCGTCGGGGACCTCGACCTGCGCCAGCCACGAGTCCGGCGCGTAGAGCACGACCGGCACGCCCTCGGGCAGCAGCACGCGGAGCGAGACCATCCCCACCTTGATCTCGGCCCGCGCCCCCGGCGGGAGCGGGCCGCCGGTGAAGTCCAGCTCGAAGGAGCCGGCCCCGCCCTCGAACGAGAACCGCTCGAAGCGGGCGTGGCCGAGATGCCGGCCGGTGAAGGTCGCCATGCCCGCCTCGACGCTGAGCGACTTCATCGCCACCGGGTTGGGCGCGCCGAAGCTCAGCCGGGTCTTCGCCATCCCGGCCTCGACGCCGAGGCGCTCGACGCGGAGGCCCGTCAGGTCGAGGTCGGCCTCGGCCATGCCGAGCTCGAAGGCGAGGTCGAGCGCGACGCGGTCGGAGAAGGCGAGGAGCCACTCGTTGTCCTCGGGGGCGCGGAGGCCGCGCACCGTCACCCCGCGCCCGCCCTTGCCGCCGGAGCCGAAGCCGAGCGCGAGGTGCGTCCGGTCCCCGCTGCGCTCGACCTCCAGCTCGGGCACCGTGTCTTCGTCCTCGAGCGCGACCTCGGCCTGGAACAGGTACCCGGCCTCGGCCACGCCGACCTCGACGCGGCCGAGCGCCAGCGCCAGCTCTGCCGAAAGCGCAGTCTCGCCCTCGTCCGGGACCTCGAAGTAGTAGCGCTCGGTGACGGCGGCCAGCACGGGCAGCGCCACGAGGAGCGCGGGCAGCACCCACGGCGCTCGGCGGGCAGCGTTTCGGCGGAGGACTCGGAGGCTCATGCGCGGCCCCTACGGAGTGCCGAGCGCCGAGTTGCGAGTGTCGAGTGTTTGTTCGCAACCACTCGCCATTCGACATCCGTCCCTCGTCCCTTTCAGAGGTCCTCGCGCCGGTCGCGGAGGTGCTTGTAGAGGAGCGCGCGGGCGCGGAAGATGTGCGCCTTGACGGTGCCGAGCGGGAGGCCGAGCTCGTCGGCGATCTCGTCGTAGCTCATCTCCTGCTGGTGCCGCATCACGATCACGCGGTGGTACTTGGGCGGGAGCGCGTCAATCGCCTCCTGGATCAGCGCGCGGCGCTGGTCGGCCATCACGTGGCGGTCCGGGCGGTAGGTCGCGTCCGGCAGCTCGTAGGGCCGGTCGTCGCCCTCGCGCACGGGCTGGTCGATGGAGAAGGTCTTGAGCTTCCTCTTGCGGAGGTAGTCAATCGTGTGGTTCGTAGCGATCTTGTAGAGCCACGTCGAGAAGGCGTAGGCGCTGGAGTACGAGCCGAGCGAGGTGAACGCCTTGATGAAGCTCTCCTGCACGAGGTCGTCCACCATCGCCCGGTCGCGGACCATCCGGGCGACGTGGCGGCGGATCGGCTCGCGGTACTTCTGCATGAGGTGCTCGTAGGCCTCCTGGTCGCCGCCGAGGGCGTCGGTGACGAGGGCGCGGTCCTGCTCGCTGGAGGCGGAGGGCGGATCGGTGGAGGGGAGGGCCATGCATAAGCCGAAGAGACCGGAAGGGCACGGCGAATCTACGGACGGTGAGGGGGTCGGGCCGCTTCTCTTGGGCTGCCTCCGTGTGACACCGGCGCGGCGGCGGACGTATCCTCCCCCTTCTTCCACCCGCCTTCTCCACCATGACCCGCTCCGCAGCGATCCGCTCCGCAGCGCTGGCGCTCCTGCTCGCGGCCGCCGGCTGCCGGCCCGACGTGCCCGACCCGGCCCCGGTCTCTCCCGTCTCGGAGACCCAACCGGCGGCCGACCCCGAGCGCGTGCTCGCCGCCAACCTCGACCGTGTCCTCGCGCTCGCCGACTCGGTCGAGGCCGCGCTCCGGCCCGTGGCGCTGCTCACGGCGCGGCAGGCCCGCGCCTTCGAGCGCTACAACAACGCCGCGCAGCTCGAGGTGGCCCGCCGCCTCGGCGTCCCGCAGCCCGTTGATGCCGCCGCGCGCGCGCGCCTCGTCGGCGAGGGCCGCCTCGTCCGGCTCGACGACTCGGACTTCTGGACAGTCCGCGACCTCGACTACTCGACGCCGCTCGTGACGCCGGACGTAGTGGCGCTCCTCGAAGAGATCGGCCGGCGCTTCCAGGCCCGCCTCGCCGCGCTCGGCCTGCCGCCGCTCCGGCTCGAGGTCACCTCCATCCTCCGCACCGCCGACGACCAGGCCCGCCTCCGCCGCACCAACCCGAACGCCACGCGCGGCACGAGCACCCACCAGTTCGGCACGACCGTGGACATCGCCTACAGCAGCTTCCGCGCCCCCCGCAGCGGCGTGCTCGCCCTCGACACCGCCGAGGCCCCGTGGCTGGAGCCGCCGCTGCGCCGCATCGAAGACCTCGCCGTCGAGACCGGCGCGGCGCGGATGTCGCGCGAGCTACAGGCCGAGCTAGCCGCCGTGCTCCGCGAGGTCCAGGACGAGGGCCGGGTGATGGTGACGATGGAGGTCCGCCAGCCGGTCTTCCACATGACGGTGAGACGGTGAGCCGGGCATCCCGAGTCGAGTGTCGGGCGTCCCCTGATCCTGATCGGACCCCCGACCCCTGACTCTCGACCCCCGACTCAAGCCAATACCTGCCCGAAGGCGATCTCCTCGGCGGCCAGGACGAAGACAGTCGAGGGTAGGCCGGCCGTGCGCGCGCGGAGGGCCTGGTAGTAGCGCTCGAAGTCGCCCTCGGGCGCGTCGGGGTCGGGGGCAGCCATGCCGAGGAAGACCAGGTCGGCGTCGGCCGAGGCTTCGCGGAGGATCGCGTCGAAGGGGCGACCGCCGCCGACGATCACGTCGAGCGCGGCCCCGGTGCGGGTCTGCCCGATGACCGGGGTGAGGCCCGCGCGCGTCGCCTCGGCGGCGGCGGTCGGGGCGACGACCTTGAGGCTGACCTCGCTGCCGCGCCACTGGAGGCTCGTCTGGAGCAGGTAGGCCAGGATCACCATCAGCCCGCCGTTACCCTTGAGCCCGCCCCACCAGACGTCGATCCGTCGGCGCTCGCCGAAGCCGCGCTCCTCGTCGTCGCGCACGATGACCACGTTGCGCTGGTTCTGGTAGAAGTGGGTGATCATCTCGCAGTAGCGCGCGCGGAGCTCCGGCGTCCCGCTGTCGCCGAGCAGGACCGTGTTCGGCGCGAGCGTGCCGAGGCCGTAGGCGTCGACGAGCCGCTCGGCCCCGACGAACGGGTCCGGCGCGGCGATGACGCGGACGAGGCTCTGCACGGCGCGCTCGGCGAGGAAGTCCTGGATCGTCTCCTCCATCGCGAGCTGCCGCTCGGCTGAGACGCCCTCGGTCGTCAGCACCGTCGAGACCGTCATCAGCGCGCGGTTGTGGGTGAGCGAGCGCGCCAGGTCGACGAGGTGCCAGCGCCGGGTCGGCGCGCCGGAGAGGACTAGGAGGTGGGGCCGCCAGTTCTTGGTGTCGGCCTCGCCGCGCAGACGCAGCAGGCCGGCGCGCGTGACGGCCATCCAGAGGCCGCGCCGGACGTCGCCCCAGGCCGTCTCCAGGCTCCGCCGCTCCAGCCACACGTAGACCCCGACCACGAAGACGATCGCCACGACCGTCGCCACCGCGTTGATCAGGAACATCACCGCCACGCAGCCGACGAAGCCGAGCAGCGAGAGCGCCCAGTGGACCCGGAACGTCGGGCGGAACGACGGGCTGCGGAGGAACGTCTCGATCCCGGCCGAGACGTTGAGCACGCCGTAGGTCGTCAGGAAGAACATCGAGAGGACCGGGGCGATGAGGTTCAGATTCCCGAAGTAGACCGCCACGAGCGCGAGCGCCAGCGTCAGCAGGGTCCCGGCGCGCGGCGTGTCCTCGGCCCCCGCGCCCTTGCCGAGCCAGGCGAGCCGGCGCGGCAGCACGCCGTCGCGCGCCAGCGCCTGTAGCACGCGCGGCGCGCCGAGGATCGAGCCGAGCGCGCTCGAGAGCGTCGCGCCCCAGACCCCGAGCAGGATCGCGTCGCCCCAGTAGGCCATCCGCCGCATGATCAGCGGGTCGTCAATCAGCGTGAGCGCGTCGGCCCGCATCGCCAGCACCACCGGCAGCGCCATGTAGATCACGTAGCCCACGCCGACGGCGGCGAAGGTCCCGCGCGGGATCGAGCGGTTCGGGTCGCGGAGGTCGCCCGAGAGGTTGACCCCGGCCATGATCCCGGTGACGGCCGGGAAGAAGACGGCGAAGACCGTCCAGAACGGCTCCGAGTTGCGGTCCGACGCGCCCCACATCTCGATGTGGGTCGGCTCCAGCCCCTTGCCGAAGGCGAACGAGACGAGCGAGACCGCAATGGCCGCCATGATGAAATACTGCGCCCGGATCGCCGTCTTGGCCGAGGCCAGCGCGAGGGCCGTCACGAGGACCGTCGTGACGAGGCCGACCGTCCGCGCGTCGAACCCAGGGAAGGCCTGCACCACGCTCTCGGCGAAGCCGATCGTGTAGAGCGCCACCGAGAGGCCCTGCGCGATGTAGAGCGGGATGCCGACGGCCCCGCCGGTCTCGATCCCGAGCGAGCGGCTGATCATGTAGTACGCCCCGCCGGTGCGCACCCGCTGGTCGGTGGCAATGGCGGCGATCGAGAGCGAGGTCAGAAACGTGATCGAGGTGGCGAGCGTGACGATGATCAGCGTCCCCAAGAGGCCGACGTTGCCGACGACCCACCCGAAGCGGAGGTACATGATCACCCCGAGGATCGTCAGGATCGACGGGGTGAAGACGCCGCCGAAGGTGCCGAGGCCGCCGGCCTTGCCGGGGGCGCCCTCTTCCTGCTGCGGGTGCGACTTCTTGCGGAGTGGGTTGAGCATGGGGAGCCGGGCGGTGGGGAACGGGCGGGGGAGGATACCACCCCCGGCCTCTCCGAATGGCAACCGTTCGGAACCCTCGTGTGTCGGAACCCTCGTGGTGCCCCTTCTATGCCGCCGCCGTGAACTCGACCGAGCGCGGATCGGGCATCCGGCGCGAAGCATCCAGGATTTCCAGCCCGACGAGGTTGCCCTCGGCGTCGTAGTCGAGCACCACGTCGGGCTTGTCTTCGTCGCTCTCGAAGACTGGCGTTTCGTTGAAATGCACGCGGAGCACGTCTACCTCCGCATCGTAGGTGATCTTCATGGCGCGCTCCAGTATTTCTGAATCTTCGAGGTCCGGTCTACATGGTTCGTTCGTGAACCACCTCTACGTCGTGAGCACGGTAGGGACACGGCGTGCCGTGTCCGCCTCCCGGTGCCGCTCCGACCACAGTCAAGGCACGCCTTGCCCTACAGCCGGCAGCGTGCCTATAGACGAGCGACACCGCCAAGATATTCCGGCTCGGTGTAGACCGCAGCATGAATCGCTCGCATACCGGGAACGGCGGGACCGGGCCGACGGATAGACCCTCGACTCCCGACCCTCAACCCCCGACTCGTGCCCCCTCGCATCCTCCTGTTCACCGGCAAAGGCGGCGTCGGCAAGACGACCTGCGCCGCCGCCACCGCCCTCGAAGCCGCCCGGCGCGGGCACCGCACGCTCGTCATGTCGAGCGACCCGGCGCACTCGCTCGCCGACGCCCTCGACCGGCCGCTCGGGCCGGAGCCGACGCCGGTGGCCGACAACCTGTGGGCGCAGGAGGTGGACCTCTACTACTCGATGCAGAAGTACTGGGCGAGCATGCGCGACCTGATGCTGAGCGTCTTCCGCTGGCAGGGCGTCGACCGGATCGCCGCCGAGGAGATGGCCGCACTCCCCGGCATGGGCGAGGCCAGCGCCCTGCTCTGGCTCGACGCCTTCTACCGCTCGGGCGACTACGACCTGATCGTGCTCGACTCGGCCCCGACGGGCGAGACGCTGACGCTGCTG
>JBBSMV010000087.1:0-10683 GCA_038232975.1 Rhodothermales bacterium | reverse complement strand
GTGACGGCGGAGTACATGTCCGAGAGCGTGGACCCGATGACGCGGCAGGTGAAGGTGCTCGCGTTGAGGCCGTGCTCGGCGTGGAGGACGAGCGCGGCGTCCATGACCGCCTCGGCGCTCGGGCCGGGGGCCTCGCCGTTGAGCATGGTGAGGAAGTCGTAGGCCATCGAGCCTTCGCCCGTCGGCGCGACCGGGTCTTTACCCTTGCGGATACGGTCGAAGGCGGCGACGATCGTCGGCATCCGGGCCGTGAGCCGGATCGCGTTCTGGTAGTTCGCCTCGCGCTCGTGGCTCTCGGTGTCGGCGTCGAAGTCGGCGAGCATGCTCGTCGCCGTGCGGAGGGCCGACATCGGGTTGGCGTCCTTCGGGGTGTGGTGCCGGAGGTGGTCGAGGACGGCGCTCGGGAGGGCGCGCTCGGCCTGGAGCTGCCCGGTCAGCTCGTCAAGCTGCGCCTGGTTCGGGAGTGTGCCGTTCCAGAGCAGGTAGGCGACCTCCTCGAACGAGGCGTTCTGGGCGAGGTCCTTGATGTCGTAGCCGCGGTAGAGCAGCTCGCCTTCCTGGCCGTTGATGTAGGAGAGCTCGGTGTCGAGCGCGACGACTCCTTCGAGACCTCGGGACTTGACGGGGGCGGAATCAGACATGGAGCGGGACGGGCAAAGGTTCGATTCGGAGGAGCCGGCGGCGCACCGACGGCCCGAGGCGGGAGCCTCTCGGCGGGGCGCGGGAGTGGGTCAGGAATATACGCGAGGGGCCGTTCGGCTCCGGGGAATTATCGTTAAGACATGGGCGCTTCGGGCGGGCCGGATGCCCCGTGCGCGTCGGGAGCGCGCTTCGCCGGGGGCGCGCCGCCTACACGCCGTCTCGAGGCTACAGGCGGGCTTGGAGATGGGGAGAAGAGGGCGTACTTTCCTCTGTCCGTTTCCCTAGCTATCATCCGTCGGGAAGCGACCCCTTTTTTGCACCACCCGCGCTACGCCGGCCGCCCCTCCCGCGCCCTGGCCCCCAGCGCGCCGGGTCCGGCTCGGCCCTCCGTGGTTTTCCGTAGGCTGCACGGCCCCGGCTTCTCTGCTCTGCTGACGCACCTTAAATGGTTTTGCTGACGCACCGCGTTTTCCAACTTGTCGCACGCCTGATCGAGGCCGCCCGCGCGGAGCCTGGCTCTGCTCGCGCCCGCCGCGTCCTGCCGTCCCCCGAGCGCCCGCTCCGTCTGTCTGCGAGGCCGCCGGAGGCCGGGCCGGGACCGCGCAGTCGCACCGGCCCGGCCCAACCTACAGGCTCGGACCAGACCGACCGGCGCTCCCGAGCGCCGGCCGCAGGGCGTGCGCCCACACCCTCCCTGTATGTCCAAAGAAATCATCATCAACGTCACGGGCGAGCACTCGCGCATAGCGATTGTGGAAGATGGCGAGCTGGTGGAGCTCTACATCGAGAACCCCGAGAACGTCCGCACCATCGGTGACATCTACCTCGCCCGCGTGCGGCGCATCCTGCCCGGCATCAAGGCCGCCTTCGTAGACATCGGCCAGAAGCAGGACGCCTTCCTCCACTTCTCCGACCTCTCGGACAACCTCCCGGCCCTCCTCGAGCTCTCCGAGGGCATGGTCCCTGACTGGTCCACCAAGGCGCTCCCTACGGCTCCCAAGCAGGACGAAGGGGCGAGCGCCGAGCTGGAGCTAGAGACCCCCGAGGAGCAGCGTGCCGCCCGCCGCCGCCGCGACCTCAAGCGGACCCACGGCAAGAGCCGCCGCGGCCGGGACACCAAGCAGCCCGACGCACCCGAGAGCGCTGCCGCCGAGCCGGCCGAGTCCCCGGAGAACAAGCCTTCGGAGAAGCAGGAATCGAAGCGCCGTGGCCGCGCGGACAGCCGCGCCGCTGACAGCCGTGCGGACAGCCGTAAGGAAGACCGCTCGCAGCGCGAAGGCCGAGGCCGCCAGAGCGTGCCGCAGCCGCCCCGGAGCGATACCGCGCCCGGTGGTGTGCCCCAGATTCTGCCGCCCGACGCCGTCGCCGAGCCGCCGAGCCGGGACGATGCCCCTACGGCCGAGGTCGAAACGCCGAAAGCTGACGCGCCGAAGCGCGCGCGCGGACGCCGCGGCGGCCGAGGGCGGGGCCGCTCCGAGCAGTTGTCCGACGAGCAGCCGTCCAGCGGGCAGCCGACTAGCGGACAGCCCGAAGCCTCGGGACCGTCGCCCGGCCAGAAGCAAGAGGGCGAAAAGCAGGAGCCGCCGAGCAGTCGGAGCCGCTCCGGCCGGAACCGCTCCGGCCGCTCGCGCAAGCCGGCCGACCCAGCGGCCAGCACGGCGGCGGCTGAGGCACCGTCCGATTCGGAGGCGGCTGAGCAGCCGTCCAAGCCCGAGCAGCCGCCCAAATCTGAGCGCACACGGGCCTCCAGCCCGCGCGCCTCCAGAACGAAAAGCGCCGAGCCGCCCGCCTCGGGGACCGGGTCGTCCCGCTTCGTGATTGACCTCACCTCGAAGTCCGGCCGGGTGGACCGGAACCGGGCCGAGGAGGAAGAGGAGGAGGAAGAGCGCTCCTCGCGGGGCCGGCGCGGCGGCCGGCGGCGTGGTCGCTCCGGGGCCTCGCGCTCCGGGAGCAGTGCAAGCGCCGGGAGCGGCACGTCCGGCGACGGGGCCGGCCGGGAGGCCGACGGCTCCTCGAACGGCGGCGGCTCCGCGAGCATCGGCTCGCGCCGGGGTCGCTCGTCGAATCGCAGCCAGGCGTCGGGCCGGGGCGGCTCCTCGGGGCGCGGCCGGTCGTCGGGGCGCTCCGGCTCCTCGAACAGGGGTGGCTCGAACGGGGGCGGCTCCTCGGACGGCGGCTCCGCGACCGGCTTCACGGAGCGGCCGGAGAAGTACCTCAAGCAGGACCAGAAGCTCGTCGTCAAGGTCACCAAGGAGCCGATCTCCTCGAAGGGTCCGCGCGTCTCGACCGACGTGTCGCTCGCCGGGCGCTTCCTGGTGCTGATCCCGCAGGCGGACTACGTCGCGGTCTCGAAGAAGATCGAGTCCTCGAAGGAGCGCCGCCGGCTGCGCGCGCTCGCCCGGAGCCTGCTGCCCGAGAGCTTCGGCCTCATCGTCCGCACCGTCGCCGAGAACCGCGAGGCCAAGGCGCTCGACACCGACCTCCGCCTGCTCCTCGAGAGGTGGAAGCGCATCGAGGACCAGCTCAAGCAGAAGCCCAAGCCCCCGAAGCTGCTCCACGAGGACGTCAACATGGTCTCGTCCATCATCCGGGACCTCTTCTCCGAGGACTACGACCGGATCGTGGTTGACGACCCGGCGGTCCACCGCAACGTCAAGACCTACGTCGAGGGCGTCGCGCCGCAGATGGCCCCGAAGGTGGAGCTCCACACGAGCCGCGAGCACGTCTTCCGCACCTACAAGATCGACGGCGAGGTGCGCGCCGCCTTCGAGAGCCGGGTGGCGCTGCCGGGCGGCGGCTACCTCTTCATCGAGCACACCGAGGCGATGCACGTCGTCGACGTCAACTCGGGCCGCGCCGGGCGGGGGCTCTCGCAGGAGCAGAACGCGCTGCGGGTCAACCTCGAGGCGGCGCGCGAGATCACCAAGCAGCTCCGCCTCCGCGACCTCGGCGGGATCATCTGCGTCGACTTCATCGACATGCGCAGCGAGAGCGCCCGGCGCAAGCTCTTCGACGAGCTGAAGCGCGAGTTCCGCAAGGACCGCGCGGTGGCGAAGCTCCTCCCGATGAGCGACTTCGGCGTGGTCCAGATCACGCGGCAGCGCCTCCGCCCGAGCATCACCACGACGACCAACGTGGACGACCTGCCCGAGCCGCTCCCCGAGGCCGAGGAGCCGGAGCCGCGCGCTCCCGAGCGTGAGGCCGAGCGCGAACCCGCCAGCGGCGAGGGGCGGTCGGCCGCTGAGGTCGTCGCGGAGCTGGAGCAGTGGCTGGCGGCCTACCGCGCCGAGGTCCAGGAGCAGCACCGCAAGCGCCCGGTCCTGGTCCGGGTCCACCCGTTCCTGGCGGCCTACCTCCAGCGCGGCGTCCCGAGCGCGCTGACGCGCTGGCGCTTCCGCACCCGCCTCAAGTTCCGCCTCGACGTGGACGACACGGCCGACCCGCTCGCCTTCTCCGTCCGCGACGAGAAGTCCGGCAAGAACCTCACGCGGAAATACAGTCGGGCGTCGGGGGTCGAGGGTCGGGAGGCCTGACCCTGGCCGCCCCGCACTCCTGACTCTCGATCCTCGACTCCCGACTCACCCTTGAAGCCGCAGCAGATCGTTCAGGCGCTGGAGGAGGCCGTCGCGCAGCTCGGCGTGGCGGTGCGCTGGGAGCGCGGGAGCTTCCGGGGCGGGCTGTGCGTGATCGGCGGCGAGACGGTCGTGGTGCTCAACAAGCGGCGGCCCGCCGAGGCCCACCTCGCGGTGCTCGCCGAGGCGCTGCGGGCGCTCCCCGCCGACGCGGTCTACCTCCGGCCCGCCGTCCGCGACGCCGTCGAGGCCGCCTGGGCCGGGCGGGGAGACGAGGCATGGGACGGCGAGGAGGAGTAGGGATGGGTACGGACGGAAAGGAGGGAGTGGAAGGAAGGGAGGGAGCGGAGAGACCCGATCCCGCCCTCCATTCCCTCTCCCCCCTCCATGCTCCCCATTCCTCCTCGCCCCCTCCCCTGCACGTCACGCTCCTCGGCACCGGCACCTCGACGGGCGTCCCGGTCATCGGCTGCCGCTGCCGGGTCTGCACCTCGGCCGACCCGCGCGACGAGCGGACGCGCTGCGCCGCCCACCTCACCGCCGAGACCGAGCACGGGCCGGTCCACCTCCAGATAGACGTGGGGCCGGACTTCCGGCGGCAGGCGCTCCGCCACGCGATCCCGCGCATAGACGCCGTGCTCTTCACCCACCACCACTTCGACCACGTCGTCGGCCTCGACGACCTGCGGCCGTACTTCTTCGACAACAAAGCGCCGGTCCCGTGCTACGCCGACGCGACCACGGCGGGGGTGCTGCGCGAGATGTTCCGCTACATCTTCGAGCGGGCCTACCCCGGCGCGTCGCTCCTCGACCTGCACGAGGTCACCGGGCCGTTCACGGTGCGGAGCCGGTACGCGCTGGAGGCGGCGGTGGGGGTCGAGCCGCTGCGGGCGTTCCACGGCGCGCTGCCGGTGCTCGGGTACCGCATCGGGCGCTTCGCGTATCTGACGGACGTCAACCGGATTCCCGAGGCGACGTTCGAGAGGCTCGGCGGCCTCGACGTGCTCGTGCTCGACGGCCTCCGGCCCGAGGCGCACCCGACGCACTTCAGCTTCGCCGAGGCCGTGGCGGCGGCCGAGCGCGTCGGCGCGCGGCAGACCTACTTCATCCACATGACCCACAGCGCCCTCCACGCCGAGGCCGACGCGGGCTTCCCCGACGGCATCGCCCTCGGCTACGACGGGCTGTCTTTCAGTGTCGAGTGACGAGGGACGAAGGTCGAGTGGATGCCCCGCTCGACTGGAAACCATTCGGCACTCGGCATTCCCAACTCGAAGCTCGTGAAGCTGCTCGTCCTCAACGGCCCCAACCTGAACCTCCTCGGCCGGCGCGAGCCGGAGGTCTACGGCTCCGCGAGCGCGGCCGACCTCGAGGCCGGGCTGCGCGCCGCCTTCCCCGAGGTGGCCTTCGCCTTCGAGCAACACAACGGCGAGGGCGCGCTCATCGACGCCCTCCAGGCGGCAGATGCCGACGGCGAGACCGACGGTGTGGTGTTCAACCCCGGCGGCTACGCGCACACGAGTGTGGCTTTGCGCGATGCGGTGGCGGCGATCCAGACGCCGGTCGTGGAGGTCCACATCTCGAACGTGTGGGCGCGCGAGGATTTCAGGCAGCGGCTCGTGACCGCTCCGGCGGCGGCCGGCGTCGTCAGCGGGTTCGGGGTGGCGGGGTACCGGCTGGCGGTTCGGTATTTTATGGAGCACATGTCGTAGGGGCGGACCGGCGTGTCCGCCCGGCCGTGATGCATCCCCAGCCAGGGCGGACACAACAGAGGTCCACCGCTGCGCCGGTTCTCCATCTTCCTACCTCCGATTCGTGGCCGGATACAAAGGGCATCTCGCGGGCGCGCTCGCCTTCTTCGGAGTCTACCTCGCCGGTCTCGCGTTCGTCTTCTCCGTGGACCAGGCGTACCGGCAGCTCAGCGAGCTGGAGCTGGTCGGCGTGCCGGTGGTGCTCGGCGGGCTGTGCCTGATGTTCGGGCTGTGGCCGGACGTGGACACCAACTCGAAGGGGCAGAACCTCTTCTACACCATTTTCTTCGCGCTCGACGTGCTCCTGATCGTCGGGCGGCGGTTCGACTGGGCGGCCTACCTCGGGCTGTTTGCGATCCTGCCTGTGCTCGGCAAGCACCGGGGCTGGACCCACACCTACTGGGCGATGCTGCTCGTCCCGTCGCCGCTCCTGGTGCTGCCGTTCCTGCTCTTCCCCGAGCGGCCGTTCGCCGGGCTGCCGTTCTACGGGGCGGCCGTCGTGGGCTACTTCTCGCACCTGTTCATGGACGGCCTGGTAATCGCCTTTCCGCGCCGCCGCGCCCGCCGCTGAGAGGGAGTGGAGGGAATGGAAAGAAAAGCCGGGAAAGGTAGCGGGACCGTCACGTTTCGCTCCGACGTTTGTCACCCCCTTCCTTTCTCCCCATTCCTCCCGCGCCCCCACCGCTATTCGGCCATCCGCTCCACCGCTCGGTCGGCCTCGACCCAGCCGTCGTGCAGTTCGACCACGCGGTGGCCGTAGGCGGCCCACGTCTCGTCGTGCGTCACCTGGACGACCGTCACGCCGTCGTCCTCGTTGAGCGAGCGGAAGGCGTCCATCACCTCGCGGCCCTGCGAGCGGTGGAGGTTGCCCGTCGGCTCGTCGGCGAGGATCAGGCGGGGGCGGATGATGAGCGCCCGGGCGACGCCTACGAGTTGCTGTTGCCCGCCGGATAGCTGGTGCGGGAAGAGGTCGCGCTTCGCCACCATCCCGAAGCGGTCGAGCATCTCGGCGACGCGCGCCTGGCGCTCAGCCTTCGGCGTCTTGGTGTAGAGCAGCGGGGTCTCGAGGTTCTCGTAGACCGTCAGCTCGTCGAGCAGGTGGTAGGCCTGAAAGACGAAGCCGATGTGCTCGCGGTGGAGCGCCGCCCGCTGGCGCTCGCTGAGTTGGTGGACCGGCTCGCCCTCGAAGAGGTAGGCCCCCTCGCTCGGCTCCTCAAGCATCCCGAGGATGTTCATGAGCGTGGACTTTCCCGAGCCGCTCGGCCCCTGCACGGTGACGAACTCACCCTCGCGCACCGTGAGGTCCACGTTGCGGAGGACGTAGGTCTTCTGGTGGCCCTGCCGGTAGAACGTGCTGATGCCGCGCAGCTCGATCATTCGATTTGGAGGTGGGAGTGCAGATGTTGAACGGGTGGACAGTCTGGCTCAGCCGCGCTCGACGCGCACGCCTCCGTTCGTGGTGACGGCGCGGACCGGCGGGCCACCGTCCCCAAGCGTCGTCGGCACGCGGCGTTCGATGTCGCTCTGCATGGTTAGGGGAAAATCCAGGCGGAGGCGGCCGTTTGTGGTGCCAGTTTCGAGGTCCGCCGAGTAGCCGTCCGGCACGATCAGCCTGACGCCGCCGTTTGTGGTTTGCGCGTCGAGGCCGGTGCCGTCCCATCGGTCGCCGGTGAGCGTGATGTGGAGGCCGCCGTTCGTGGTCCGGCCGCGCACGTCGCCGCCCACACCCTCGAGGCTGACGCCGCCGTTCTGCGCGGCGAAGCGGATCTCGCCGGAGACGCCTTCGATCTCGATGCCGCCGTTGTTGGTTTCCAGGTCGAGGTCGGAGGCGCGCGGCACCAGGAGCATGAAGCTGACTGAGACTGACGCCTGGTCTCGGGACTCAGGGACGCGCGCGCGGAGGGTGCCGTCGGTGTCGATGGCGACGCGCTCGGCCACGCGCCGGGCTTCGGCCTCGGAGCGGCCCTGCGTCGGCACCAGCGCGCGGAGCAGGACCTCGTCGCGGTCCCACGCCTCGACGCGGATGCCGCCGTTCGCTCCGGCATCGGCACGCACGAGGCGGCGCGGGGCGAGCGTGACCTCGCGGACCTCGCAGTAGGTCACCCGGCCGTCCGAAGTCCAGCGGTTGGCACAGTCGTACCACGTCTCGTCGGCGTGGGCGGTCTGGGCCGTTGCCGGAGCGACGAGGGCGGCGAGCAGCAGAAAAAGCGAAAAGCGGTTCATCACGAGCAAGGGATCGTGTAGGGACACGGCGTGCCGTGTCCGATTCATTCGTGACGAAGAGAGCGGACGGGATCGGCCGTCGCCGCGCGGAGCGCCTGCCAGCCGACCGTTGCGAGGGCGAGTAGAAGCGCCGCCGCGCCCGCCCCCAGGAAGAGGCCGGGGCCGAGCGCGATCCGGTAGGCGAAGCCGTCGAGCCACCGGCTCATGCCCAGCCACGCCAGCGGGACGGCCACGGCGAAGGCGGCGAGCACGAGCCAGAGGAACTCCCGCGACAGGAGAGCAACGAGGTTCGCCACGCTCGCGCCGAGGACCTTGCGGATGCCGATCTCCTTCGTCCGCTGCTCGGCCGCGAACGCCGCCAGCCCGAGCAGCCCGAGGCACGCGATCACCACGGCGACGCCCGCGAACACCCCGAACACCTGCCCGAGCCGCCGGTCCGTCGCGTACATCTCGGCGAACGTGTCGTCCAGGAACTCGATGTCCGGCGGCTTCGCGGCCCCGAACTGCGCCCACACGTCGGCGAGGCCGGCCGTCACGCGGCGCGCCTGCTCCGGCCGGAAGCGGACCAGGAGGGCGGAGTAATCCGGCCACGGCCGCTCGCCCGGCTCGCGGATGCGGAGGAGCAGCGGCGCGATCGGCTCGCGCAGCGAGCGGAAGTGGTAGTCGTGGACGATCCCGACGACCTCGTTCCCCTCCGGCTTCATCCCGACGAGCGTCCGGCCCACCCCGGTGTCCTCGGCCAAGAGGTTGGCGGCGGTCTCGTTGAGCAGGAACGCGCCGGTCTCGTCGGCGGGACGGCCGGCGTCGAGGGCGCGTCCGGCGACGAGGTTTATGCCGAGCGTTTCGAGGTAGTCCGCGTCGCCCTGGATGGTGTAGACGGCGACCTCGCGGTCCGGCTCGTCGGGGTTCGGCGCGAAGCCGTACTGCTTGCCGTAGTGCCCCGGCACCCCGTCGCCGGCTGTCGCGTGCTCGACGCCGGGGATCGCCAGAGCGACCTGCTTCACCGCCTCGTGGTTGTTCGCCATCGCGTCGTCGGCGAAGCGGAGCCAGAGCACCTGCTCGCCGGCGAAGCCGAGGTCGCGCTCCTGCACGAACCGGAGCTGCCGGTAGACCACGGCCGTCGCCACGAGCAGCACGATGGTCACGCCGAACTGCATCACCACGAGCGCCCGCCGGAGCCGGGCCGCGCCGCCGCGCCCGCCGGCCTCGTGCTGGAGCAGCCGCGTCGGGCGGAAGCCCGAGAGGTAGAGCGCCGGGTAGCTCCCCGCCGCCAGGCCCACGCCGACGACGAGTGCGACACCGACGAGGAGCGCGCCCGGCGTCCACACAACCGAAAGCGAAAGCTCTTTCTCGAACACCCCGTTGAAGAGCGGCAGCGCCAAGCCGGCGAGGACCACCCCGAGCGCGAGCGCGGCGGCCGTCACGAGCACGGCCTCGACGAGGAACTGCCGCGCCACGGCCCCGCGCGTCGCCCCGAGCGTCTTGCGCACGCCGACCTCGCGCACGCGCTGCGCCGCCCGCGCCGTAGCGAGGTTCATGTAGTTGATCACCGCGACGAGCAGGATGAAGAGCGCGATGCTCCCGAAGATGAGCAGGTAGCGCGTCGAGCCGTGGAAGCCGTCGTCGGGCGTGAGGTCGGAGAGGTAGAGGTCGGTGAGCGGGACGAGCTCGTAGCGGGTCTCGCTGTCCTCGCCGAGGTGGGTGTCCACGAGGGCGTCCAGCCCGCCGCGCACGGCGTCCTCGGAGGTGCCCGGCGCGAGGAGGGCGAACGTCTGGTACATGCTCGCGCGCCAGTCGTCCGAGAAGCCCGCCTCGCGTAGCGCGCCGAGCGAGACGACGGCGTCGAAGGCGAAGTACGAGGTGCGCGGCGGGTCCGCCATGACGCCGGTGACCGTGAGCGGGGTCGGCTCGTCGCTGACGTCGGTCTCCAGCGTTTGCCCGAGCGGGTCGGCCTCGCCGAAGAGCGCGCGCGCCATCGAGGCGGAGATGACGGCGGCGTTCGGCTCGTCGAGCGCCGTCGCCGCGTCGCCGCGCACGAGGGGGAAGGTGAACATCTCGAAGAAGGTGCTGTCGGCGAAGAGCACGCCGTACTCCGTCTCCTCGCCCGGCCGGCCGATGGGGACACTCCTGCCCCACGTCGTTGCTGCCTTTTCTACCCCGGCCAGGTCAGCCTCGAGTGCTCGGGCGAGCGGGAGCGGCGTCGCCGTGCCCGTCGAGCGCTCGCCGCCGAAGACATCCGAGCGGGCGACGAAGAACAGCCGGTCGGCCTTCTCGTGGAAGCGGTCGTAGCTCCACTCGTCGCGGACGAACAGCCCGATGAGCAGGCAGCACCCCAGCCCGACGGCGAGGCCGACCACGTTGATCGCGGCGGTGCCCGGCCGCCGCCGCAGCATGCGAAGGGCGACGAGGAGATAGCTCTTCAGCATGGCAGTGCGGGTTGCGTAGGGGCGCACGGCCGTGCGCCCGGTCTAGTCGTAGCGAAGCGATTAGACGGG
>JBBSMV010000086.1:0-10700 GCA_038232975.1 Rhodothermales bacterium | reverse complement strand
TCCGCACGGTGTAGACGTAGTTGCCCGGCGGCGCGCTGCCCGGCACCGGCTGCGTGTAGCTGCCCGAGACGGTCGCGCCGGCCGGCAGCGTGCCCTGGCGCACGCGCTGCTGCGCCACCGTGGTGCCGCTGCGCTCGGCGGTGTAGAAGAGGTCGCCGGTGACCGCGTTGGCGGTGTTGTTGGTGATGGTGTAGCTGACGCTGAAGGAGCTGCCGGGGGTGACGGCGGCCGGGACGCCGGAGGCCGTCAGGGTGAGGCCCAGACCGCCGCCACAGTTGAACGAGGCGCTGCCGAGACCGCCGAAGGTGTCCTGCGGGAAGCCAACGTAGTTCACGGCCGGGTCGAAGACGTCACTCGTGTCCGAGTCGGCGAGGCACGCGTCGTTCTTGCGGCGGAGCGTGTTGTCCTTGGTCGAGGTGTCGCCGGTGCCCCACTCGTCGCCGGGGTCGAAGCCGACCTGCCCGATGGCGTCGACGACGACGGTCGAGTCGCGGAAGAGGACGACGGCGTCGTCGCCGTTGAAGAAGCTCGCGCCGCTGAGCTGGTCGGCCTCGGCGAGGATCGCCGGGTCGGCGCTGTCCTCGGCCAGCACGAACACGTCGCCGTTGGCGACGGTGCCCATGAGGGCGATCGAGGTGCCGGCGTTGGTGTTGCCGTTGAAGTAGAAGCGGAGGTAGTAGCGCTCCGCGCCGAGGTCAATGGCGCTGCCGGTGCCGTTGTAGAGCTCGACGGCCTTGTTGAAGGACGAGCCTTCGACATACTCGGAGATCAGCAGGTCGTCGGGGGTCTGCGCGAAGGCTGCGCTGCCGACGGCGAAGGCCAGCAGAAAGGGTAGTAGGATGTTCATGGCGTAACGGGGAGTGTAGGTGAAGGGAAGAGTTCGCTGCGGCGGGTGCCGCTCGCAGCAGTCTAAGCAAGTCTAAGCATACGCCACCGAACCCGCAAGTCCTAGCGCCTCCAGCTTACCTCTGTGTAATGCTTCGGCGCACCGGCCCCGCCCCGCGCCTTCCACCGCGCGCTCCGTCTCCTCAACGACGACCCTCAGGAGCAAGAGGCGGACGCCCGCCCCGCGTGTCTGCCCCCTCGCCCGGCGCGGACCGGCCTCGGGTGGCTGGCGCGCCTGAGGAATGCTCCCGAGGCCGGCAGACTCCGCCGATGTCCCGGCTGCGTGACGAAGGGCAACCGCTGAACCGCGCTGCGCCAACGCGGAGCACGCTGTGCTTGAGGGCGGCTCAGTCTCGCTGTGCGGGAGCTTGCCCGGCGGAAGCACACGCGCGCTCCTGAGCTGGCAGCCGGCCGTGCGAGACCCTCTCCTTCATCCCCCTGAGACCCTTCCTTTTATGACTGCTTCCTACCCCACACCCTGGCACCGCGCGGCGCTCCTCACGGCCGTGCTCCTCGCCACCGTAGGCTTGGCCCCGAAGGTCGCCGCTCAGTCGTGCGGCGACGTCAACTTCGACGCCGACGCCGACGGGCACGCGCTCGCCGCCGGCACCATTGTGGACGACGAGTACGCCGCCTTTGGCATCACCGTGACGACCGGCGACCCGGCGAACCACCCGGCTATGGTCTTCGACACGGCCAACCCCACCGGCGGAGACGGCGACCTCGCCACGCCCGGCTTCGGGCCGGGCAACGACACGGCCCTCGGCAATGTCCTCATCGTCTCGGAGGACGGCGACGCCTCGGACCCCGACGACGACGCGCGCGGCGGCACGCTGATCTTCCTCTTCGACGAGGAGGCCGAGGTCGCCTCCGTCGGCATCCTCGACATTGACCAGGGCGAGAGCGCCGAGGTCACGGCCTTCGACGGCGGCGGCGCGGTGATCGCCTCGGCCGCGGCCGACGACCTCGGCAACAACAGCGTCCAGCGCCTGGCGCTCGGCGTGGACGGCGTGCGCCGGCTCGAGGTCACCTTCTCCTCGAGCGGGGCCGTCACCGACCTCGACCTCGAGTGCGACGACAGCGTCTGCGAGGACCTCAGCATCGACTTCACCACCCTCGGGAGCACTGTCGTCCCGGCCGAGGGCGGCACGCTCAGCTTCAAGGCCTCCGTCACGAACCACACCGACGACGTGTGCACCTTCCAGGCGTGGCTCATCGAGACGAGGCCCGACGGCAGCGTCGCCAACCCCGCCAAGGGGCCGATCACGCTCACCCTCCAGCCACACCAGATGCGGATGCGGCGGTTCCGCTTCCGCATCGGCTCCGCTGCCCAGGCGGGCGAGTACTTCTGCGAGGGGGCCATCGGCCTCTTCCCCGACATCCTCGACCGCACCGGGTTCGTCTGGACGAAGCTCGGCGACGGCTCCCGCCTGGCGGCCGGCTCCGGCGACAGCGGCGTAGAGCTCCTCTTCGCCGATACCGGCGAACCGGTGGGCGCGAGCGACTGGTTCGCGCCGAGCGCCCGCACCGAGGCCGCCCCGGCGGAGGCCACCGCGCTGAGCAGCTACCCGAACCCGTTCCATTCCACCACCACGGTCGAGTACGCCGTGGCGGAGACCGACCTCGTGACGCTCCGGGTCTACGACCTCACCGGGCGCGTCGTGGCGACGCTCGCCGAGGGCGCGCAGGCGGCGGGCACGCACCGGGTCTCGTTCGACGGGCACGGCCTCGCCGCCGGCACCTACCTCTACCGGCTGCAGGTCGGGAGCGAGACGCAGACCCACCGCGTGGTCCTCATGAAGTAGCTCGCTGAGCCATCTTACTACGAGGCCAGCGCCTCGGTCCGGTTTCTGCCGGGCCGAGGCGTTGCCTGCAGGAGCGGGGCGTAAGGCGGGGGGAGACCCTCTTTCCTCTGCCCGCTGAGGCACGAGCCTCGCGTGCCGGCACCGCCTCGGCCAGGTGCCCCGCCTCGACCCGCGCGCTCCCGGCCAGGTCCGCCACCGTCCGGTCCCCCTTCAGCATCCGGTCGTTCAGGTGTCCGCAGGGGCAGGGTTCATCGAGGCCACGAGGGCGCGGCGGAACATCGGTCCCCACGGAGCTATATACCAAATGGGCGATTTTTTTATCCCATATGACTACCTCCCCACGAACATGGCCGCCCACGAACATGGCCGACACCCTCCCCTCCTCCTCGGCCCTTGACTTTCCCGAGCTATCCCTCGCCGACACCTCCCAGCTCGTCGGTGCCGTCCGTGAGGGCCTACCGACCGGGCGGTTCGACGCGCTCCAACGCGTGCTAGGCATCTCGGCGGGCGCGCTCTCCAGCGTGCTCCACATCTCGCCGAGCACGCTCAGCCGCCGCCGGCAGCGCGGGAGCTTCGACGTGGTCGAGTCCGAGCGGCTCGTCCGGCTCGCCCACCTCGTCGCCCGTGCCGTCGAGGTCATGGAAGGGGTCGAGAATGCGCGGCGGTGGCTGACCGAGCCGGCGCGGGCGCTCGGCGGCGAGACGCCGCTGCGCTACGCCTCAGTCGGGCCGGGCGCGCGCGAGGTCGAGCATCTCCTCACCCGGCTGGAGCACGGGGTCTACAGCTAGGCGATGATCGAGGCGTGGCGGCTGGTCAAGGCGAAGCATACGGACACCGCGTTCAGCGGCGAGGGCGCGCGCCGGGCCGGGGGGCGCTGGGGGAGCGTAGGCACGGCGCTCGTCTACACCTCGGAGTCGCTCGCGCTGGCCGAGCTGGAGATCCTCGTCAACCTCCCGACCGACCGCCTGCTCGCCTCCTACGTCGCCTTCCGCGTCCGCTTCGAGACCGCCCTCGTCGAGGAGCTCGCCGCCGCCTCGCTCCCGGCCAACTGGCGGCACGACCCCGCCCCCCGGTCCGCGCAGGAGATCGGCGATACGTGGGTGCGTGAGGAGCGCAGCCTCGTGCTCCGGGTCCCGTCGGCCGTCGTGCCGTCGGAGTCGAACTACCTCCTCAACCCGCTACACCCGGGCGCGGAGCACCTGGAGATCGCCGGGCTGGTGGACCCCCTGCTCGACCCCCGCCTGCGCTAGCCCTGCCTGTGCCGAGCCGCGCTCACGCCCCCCACCAGGCGCGGTCGAGCGAGCGGTACTGCACCGCCTCAGCCAGGTGCGCGGCCTCGGCCCTGGGCAGGCTCCTGCTCGCGCAGGCTCAGGCGAGCGCCCGCAGGGGCAGGGGTTCATTGAGGCGATGAGCACGAACCGGGCGGGGTAGACACCCCCGTGCGTGGGCGGCCTACCTGTCGTAGTGGAACCGGCACGAGCGGATCTCGACGTGATCCTCGGAGATGACGTACACCAGGCGGTGCTCTGGGGTGATGCGACGTGACCAGTGTCCGCGGAGGTCACCCTTCAACTCCTCCGGCTTCCCTTCTCCTCCGCGGGGAGTCCGCTGGATGCTCTGGATGAGCCGATTGATCTTCTTGAGGACACGCTTATCGGTCTTCTGCCAGTAGAGGTACTCGTCCCACGCCCGAGGCGTAAAGCTAATCCTCATGAGACAGGAGCTCCTCCATCGTCTTCTCTACAGTCTCGCCACGGGCGCTCTGCGCGGCAGACTCTTCGAGCGCTTTCCGGTTGGCCTCGCTAGAGAGGAGATACTCGGTCTCGCGCCAGGCGTGGGCCTCGGCGAGCTGCTCCTGGATCCGGTCGTAGTCGTGCTTGGAAACGACGACGGCTACGGGGCGACCGTGCTTTTCGATAGTAACCGGCTCACGCTGGGAGGTGTCGAGGAGGCGTCCGAACTGGCGCTTGGCTTCGCGGGCGGCGATGGTAGTCATGTCGGTAGGGGTGGTGATCACAAAGCACATAATACGCCTTCCGTGCCGTGAGCACAACGGCCAGGCAGACCATCCCCTTACTATCGGCGTCGTGTTCCGTCGCGGCCCTGCCTACCGCTCGCCGTCACGCGCTCCGGGGCTAGCCCCCCCACCAGGCGCGGTCGAGCGAGCGGTACTGCACCGCCTCGGCCAGGTGCGCCGCCTCGACGCGCCCGCTCCCGGCGAGGTCGGCTATCGTCCGGGCCACCTTCAGCATCCGGTCGTAGCCCCGCGCCGAGAGACCGAGCCGCGAGAGCGCCATCTTCATCAGCGCCTCGCCCTCGGCGTCGAGCGCGCAGTGCCGACGGACCAGGCGCGACCCCATCTGCGCGTTGCAGTAGACGCCCTCGGCGTCGGCGAAGCGCGCGGCCTGAATCTCCCTGGCCTCGATCACGCGGGCGCGCACGGCCTCGGACGCCTCGCCCGGTGCGCGCTTGTTCAGCTCGTCGAAGGGCACGGGGGTGACCTCAACGTGGAGGTCAATGCGGTCCATGAGCGGGCCGGAGATGCGGGCGAGGTAGCGCTGCACCTGGGGCGGGGCGCAGACGCAGGCGCGCGTCGGGTCGTTGAGGTGCCCGCAGGGGCAGGGGTTCATCGAGGCCACGAGCATGAAGCGCGCGGGATAGGCCACCGTGCAGCGGGCGCGCGCCAGCGTGATCTGCCCCTCCTCCATCGGCTGCCGCATGACTTCGAGCACCTGCCGCCGGAACTCGGGCAGCTCGTCGAGGAAGAGGACCCCGTTGTGGGCGAGCGAGATTTCGCCGGGGAGCGGGTTCGAGCCGCCGCCGCACAGCCCGGCGTCGGAGATGGTGTGGTGCGGCGAGCGGAAGGGCCGCGTGGCGATGAGGCCGTGCCGCGCTGCCCCGTTGAGCGCCCCGCTGACGCTGTGAATCTTGGTCGTCTCGAGGGCCTCGTCGGCGCTGAGCGGCGGGAGGATCGTCGGCATCCGGCGGGCCAGCATCGTCTTGCCCGCGCCGGGCGGCCCGACGAGCAGCGCGTTGTGCCCGCCGGCTGCCGCCACCTCCAGCGAGCGCTTGACGTTCTCCTGCCCCCGCACGTCGGAGAAGTCCACCGGGTAGTGCCGGGCCTCGTCGAAGATGCGCGCCAGGTCGCGGCGGAACGGCACGGCGGGGCCACCGGCGAGGAGGTCCACGGCATCGCGCAGCGTCGCCACCGGGTAGACCTCCAGCCCCTCGACGACGGCGGCCTCGGCGGCGTTCTCGGCCGGGACGACGAGGCCGCGCTTGCCCTCGGCGCGGGCGCGGACCGCCGTCGGGAGCACCCCGCGCACGGGCCGGAGCGAGCCGTCGAGCGAGAGCTCGCCGAGGACGAAGAGCGCGTCGAGCCGCGCCTGCGGGACCAGCCCGCCCGAGGCCGCGAGCAGGCCGAGGGCAATCGGTAGGTCGAAGGCAGCGCCCTCCTTGCGCACGTCGGCCGGGGCGAGGTTGACGGTGATCGCGCCCCGCGGGGTCGGCAGGCCGGAGTTCTTGAGCGCCGCCCACACCCGGTCCCGGCTCTCGCGCACCGCCCCGTCGGGCAGCCCGACGACCGTCCACTTCGGGAGGTTCGGCTCGATGTGGGTCTCGATCTCGATGGGGAGGGCATCTACGCCGAGGACGGTGGCGCTCCAGACGTGGGACAGCATGGCGGCAGGGGGTTCAGGTGGAGGGATGCCTTCATAGACACCGACGCCCCGCCGGCATAACCTCCCGGCGCGAAATACCTCGGGCCGGCCACGGCACGCCGCGTCCCTACGCGCGCCGTGTCCGCGCAGACGTGCCCCAGGGGCTGTAGGTGCTCCTCCTGCACCTGCCCGGTGGCGAGAACGCCTCGAGCAGGCAGGCGTACCTTCCGCTCTCGCTGGAGACCGACGAAGAACAGAGACCGAGAACGCAGCCATGCCTCCGACAAGACCAGCATACGGCAAAGACGAGTTCGCGCGGCGAGGCGACCGGATGTACGAGCGCGAGGTCGAACCTCGGGTCAAACCGGAGGACACAGGTAAGGTCGCCGCCATCGACATCGAATCCGGTGACTTTGCTCTAGACGTCGACGAAGCGCGTGCTTCCGCACGTCTGCGCGCGCGCAAGCCCGACGCCCAAATCTGGCTCCGGCGCGTCGGATCCCGCTACGTGCGGCATTTCGGGCCGCGCTCCGGGTTGGCAGCGCGATGATTCGGGGCACGGTCAACGAGCACCTCGAAGCCGTCCTTCGCCTGCACGTCTACAGTGATGACGGAGTAGAGCACGAGATCGAAGGGGTCGTTGACACTGGCTATGACGGGTGGCTGACCCTTCCGCGTGCCGTCATCGCCGTGCTGGTGAGTCTACCACCCCTGTCCCCTCCTGTCCAGGAGGGGGACTACTCCTGCAACTTCATAAATACATTCTAATGGCTCACTCCAGAACGAAGAGGTGGCGCTTGTGGAGCCACCGTCCGCGCCGCGCCTCGGCCATGACCCGGAACCCGGCCGCCGCAAAGCGCGCCCGCCACGCCTCGGGCGTCCCGAACCGTAGGTGCTCCTCCCCCATCCGCCCGCCCGAGCGCAGCCGGTTCGCCAGCCGGTCCGCCCACGGCAGCCAGCGCCGGTCCCAGTTCGTCTCGGCAATGGACTCCAGCACGACAACGCGCCCCCGCGTCACGCGCCGGGCCTCGCGGAGCACCGCGTCCGGGTCGGCGGCGTGGTGGAGCACGAACGCCAGGAGCGTCGCGTCGAAGGCCCCGTCGTCGAAGGGGAGCCTTCGGCCTCCCGCCTCCCCGCGAAGGCGAGGATCAGGGGCAGGCTCGCAGAGCACGAGCGGCAACGCGGTCCGGTTGAAGTCCACCACGTCGGCCAGCACGACCTCGGCGGCGAGGCCCCGCGTGGCGAGATCGCGGGCGGCGGCTTCGCCGACGAACCCGTCGCCGGCCCCGAGGTCGAGCACGCGGGTGGGAGCGCCGAAGTACGGGCGAACCCAGCTCCATTTGTCGCGCGCGCGCCTGCGCATCAGCGCCGGGAGCGCGGCGAGGACGGCGGCAGCGGCGAGCAGCGCGGCCCACCCCGCCCAGCCGAGCACGACGGCGCTCCAGTAGGGCACGGCCCCGTGCGTGTAGAACAGGTAGGTGCCCGTCGCGCCGGCCGAGAGCCAGAGCCACGCCGCCGCGTGGAGCCGCGCCGGGCGGCCGGCGTCCGTGCCGAGGGTGAGCGGGAGCAGGGCGAGGACGCCGAGGAGGTACCACGGGTGGAGGGTCGTCGCCGTCGCCCAGAGCAGCCCGAGCGCCGCAAGCCAGGTCCAGGCGAGGGACAGGCGGCGCGTCCCGGCCCGGCGCGCGTCGAGCAGGTAGAGGCCGACCAGCCCGATCAGTCCTATCTTTTGCAATAACGGGCCAAGCAGCTTGCTCACGTCGCCCCCCGTCCACCACCACCCCACCTCCTTGAGCGCGAAGTACGGCCCAGCGTTGAACTCGAACAGCCGGACGTACAGCCCCAGCGACTCGGCGACGTGCCCCAGCGCGCCCGGCGCAGCATAGGGCACCACCAGCCCGAGCGAGACCGCCCCGGCCACCCACGCCCAGCGCCACCCGACCCGCCGCAGCAGAAACGGCACGAGCGCGAGCGGATAGAGCTTGACCCAGCCCGCAACCGTCAGCGCCGCGACCGACCACGCCGGATGCCTGCGCCGGGAGGCCCACACCGCCAGCAGCAGCATCCCCACCATCCCCGCCTCCGGGTGCCCCTGCCCCGCCCCCTCGATGACCGCGAGCGGGTGCCACGCGTAGAGCACGAGCGCCCGCGCCGGCACGACGCGGCTGATCGCCCACACGCCCGCCATCTCAGCGCCCACGAACACGGCCTTGATGACGTACCACCCCACCGGCCACCCGAACATCCCGCCGAGCGCGAACACGAGCTGCGAGGCCGGAGGATAGACCGAGTAGTACCCCGCCGAGTTCAGCCGCTCGAACAGCGGACCGGCCTGCCACCCGGCGAGGGCCGGGTCGGACGGACGGAAGGCGTAGGGGTTGACGCCTCCGAGTTGCAGGAGGCCGTCCCACACGTAGCGGTAACCGTCGTCCGAGAGGCCGGGCAGGAGCGGGAACGCGGCGAGCCGGAAGAGGACCGCCAGGCCGAGCACCTCGCGCGTCGTCACATCCCCCCGGTGCCACGCGAGGGCGGCGAGGGCGGTGCCGACGAGCGCCGCCGCCACGAACCCGGCGCGCGCCGCCTCGCCCGCGGTCCCCGCGCACGCCACCGCCGCGAGCAGGGCCGCCACGAGCAGCCCGCGCTCGACGAGCCGCCGGTGCCCGGCCTCGGGTCGGGCGCTCACGAGGCTTCGCCGTGGGGCCACGCCAGGCAGAGCCGCCGCCCGTCAGCCTCCAGCCACACGCGCTCGGCGAGGGTTTTCATGATGAACAGCCCGCGCCCGCTCGTCTGAAACGGGTCGTCGGGGAGCGCCGCGTCGCCGAGCCGCTCTTCCGGGATACCGCTGCCCTCGTCCTCGATACACAGCCGGACCTCGCCGCCGACGAGCGCGCACCCAACCGTCACGCTCTTCTCCGGGTCGAACCCGTTGCCGTGCCCGGCCGCGTTCGCCACCGCCTCGCCGATCACGAGCAGGAGCGCGTCCCGCACCTCGCCGGACAGCCCGAGCATCTCGGCCGCCTCCAGCACGAACCCCGAGGCGGCGACCGACGCCTCGCGGGTGCTAGGGAAGACGCGGGTCCGGCTGTTCATCGGATTGAGGAGCAGAGCGGTAGGCGTCGGCGACGGCGTTGGCGAGGAGGTAGCGGACGAGCGCGTTCCCGAGACGGGCGGGGGCGTGCGAGAGCAGCATGCGCGCCGCGGCGGCGGCACCGGGCCGGAGCGCCCACCGCTTGAGCAGCGCCTTCGCCGTCGGGCGCGCGTGCGGGGAATCTACGAAGTCCAGATTCGCCGCTGCCGCCGCCTCGGGGTGCTTCGCCAGCAGCAGCGGCAGATTGTCGCGCCCAAACGCGCGCAGCTTGCGCAGCCGGGCATCGAGGTCGCCGTGCGCGTAGTGGTGCACGACGGGGCGCGGCGAGTAGACCAGGCCGCCGGGCGCGTGCCGGGCGAGGCGGATCGCCAGGTCCAGGTCCTCGCCGTAGGTGAACCGCTCGTCGAAGCCGCCGACGGCGCGCACCGCGTCGGCCTTGACGGAGGTGTAGCCTATAATAAAATATTTAAAGTGAACCGGCTGCTCGCCCCGCTCCGCCAGGCTTACGTTCTGCCATCGGAGGTAGCGGTGGTACGGATCGGCCGGGTCGAGTCCTTCGAGCATGGGGCGCGAGACGACCCCGACGACCGCCGGGTCGCGGTGCAGGAGCGCGTGCTGCCGGACGAAGTCGGGCGCGGGCCGCATGTCGGCGTCGAGGAACAGGAGCACCGCGCCCGTCGCCTCGGCGATGCCGGTGTTGCGCGCCGCCGCCCGCCCCCGGTTCGCGGCATGCGTGAGGACGCGGGCCGTCGCGTGCCCCTCGGTCATCGCGCGGAGCACCGCGCCCGTCCCGTCGGTCGAGCCGTCGTCCACGAGCAGGATTTCGGCCGCCGGCTGGTCGAGCAGGGCCGGCAGCGTCACGGGCAGCGTGCCGGCCGCGTTGAAGACCGGGACGATGACGGAGACAGTGGGGAGCGATTCGTGATTCGTGATTCGTGGGCCGGCTCGACGGTGGCGCTTGGTCTCACGCATCACGAATCACCGTCCTACAGCGCGAGGAGCGTCTTCGGCGCGCGCGTCAGCACCTCCGGCCCGCCCTCGCGCGCGACCACGAGGTCCTCGATGCGGATGCCGAAGCGCTCGGGAAGGTACACGCCCGGCTCGACCGTGACGACGGCCCCGGCCGGGAGCGTGTCGTCGGCGCGGTGCGAGAGGCGCGGCCACTCGTGGACCTGTAACCCGACGCCGTGCCCGAGGCTGTGGGTGAAGTAGTCCCCCAGTCCGGCCTCTTCGATGACACCGCGCGCGACGGCGTCCACCGCC
>JBBSMV010000085.1:0-10731 GCA_038232975.1 Rhodothermales bacterium | reverse complement strand
CGTGAACGTGCCGCCCATCCGGGTGACGTGGTCCATCTCGTTCGAGAGGATCGGCACCATCGCCAGGAGCGTGAGATCGCCGGTGGGTGCGAGCATCGCGCCGAGCATGTGCATCTGCATCGGCATCCGCTCGGGTGTGACGAGGAAGTTCTCGCCGGCCGGGCTGACGATCTGCTCGTCGGCGATCCCGTCGGTACCGACGAGGCTGCCGTTCATCGGCATCCGCATGTAGCGGTACGAGAGCATCACCTCGCCCGCCTCGTGGCCGAAGGTCCCTCGCTCACTCCTCCCGTTGCACGTCCAGTTCCTCCGTGGACGGTCTCTCGCAGACGAGCCGGCCCTCGTGTCGCCTCTGACGCTCCATGTAATAGGCGGTAAGCTTCTTCGGGTCGTGCCCGAAGCGCGCCGATATTTCGTGGCGCGCCCTGCGGACCCGGTCAAGGACGGGATCGCTCTTCATGTGCTTTCACCTCCGATCATCTCCAGGGGCGTTGCCAGCGTCGGCACGTAGAGGCCGAGCATGGTGTTGATACGCCGGACATGGCTGAACTTGTTCGCATTGGCGAGATTCCGACAGTTCCAGGTCAGAAGAAAGTCGCACTTGTGGTAGGAAGCCAGGGCGAGGTGCAGCGCGTCCCCGTAGGGATCGCGTGGCATGAGCATGTGCCGGATGTACGTCTCGACGATCTCCCCTATCTCCGGCTCGACAGCTAGGAGTGGGAGCGCGCCGATCAGGTCTAGCGTCTCTTACTTCGAGGGGTAATCGCCCCCCTCTAGCTCGTCGAGGACGGGTTCGCTGGTGACAAGCTCGTAGTCCTGCCGATGCCCGTTCCACCACTGGCGCGTCCATGCCCGCGTGCAGCGTGCTCCGGCTCCGAGCGGACCTCGTAGTAGAAGCTCGGAATCGTGGTCTCGATGTACACGCGGGGCATCTCGGCGCTTCCCTCAGCTTCTCTCGGTCCCGCGAACCTACGCTCAGAACGGCGCGTCGCCGGGCGGGGGGTAGTCCTCGTAGCCGTCGTCGAACCCTGGTTCGCTGCCGCCGGGGAGCAGCGGCGACGGGGCACGGGATGGGGCACCGAAGGCGTAGCCCGCCTCACCGCCGTAGTACGTCGTCAGGTTCTCGAACCGGGCGTACTGGTTGACGAAGGCGAGCCGGACGTTGCCGACCGGCCCGTTGCGCTGCTTACCGATGATGATCTCGCCGACGCCGGCCGTCGAGTTGCCCTGCTCGTCCTGGGTGATCCCGTAGCGCTCGGCGCGGTAGATGAACGCGACGACGTCGGCGTCTTGCTCGATACTCCCGCTTTCGCGTAAGTCGCTTAGAATAGGACGCTTATCTCCACCCCTGGACTCGACGGCGCGCGAGAGCTGGGCGAGCGCGAGGACGGGGACGTCGAGCTCTTTAGCGAGGGTCTTGAGGCTCCGGCTGATCTGGGCGATCTCCTGCTCGCGGTTCGAGTTCCGATTGTCGCGGGTGCCGTGCATGAGCTGGAGGTAGTCCACGACCACCAGGCCGATGTCGTGCTCAGCTTTGAGGCGGCGGCACTTGGCACGCAGCTCCAGAATCCCCAGGCCGGGGGTGTCGTCCACGAAAATCCGGGCGGCCGAGAGCGTGCCGGCGGCGCGGGCGAGCTTCGGCCAGTCCTCGTCGGTGAGCCGCCCGGTGCGCGCCTTCTGCGCGTCGATCCGCGCCTCGGAGGTGAGCATCCGCTGGGCGAGCTGGCTCGCGCTCATCTCGAGCGAGAAGATGGCGACGGAGACGCCGTACTGCGGGTGCGTCGCCGCGTTCATCGCCACGGCTAAGCTGAGGGCAGTTTTGCCCATCGAGGGCCTGGCCGCGATGATGATGAGGTCGGAGTTCTGCCAGCCGCCCGTCATCTGGTCGAGCGCGTGGAAGCCGCTGGGCACACCGGTGAGGCCGCTCTCGCGCTGGCCGAGGAGCTCGAGCTGCTTGAAGCTCTCCATCACCACCTCGCTCATCGCCCGCGTGCTCTTGCGGAGCTGGCTCTCGGCGATCTGGAAGATGTCGCGCTCGGCGCGGTCGAGCAGGTCGAACGGGTCGGTCGTCGGGTCGTAGGCCTCGCCGACGGAGGTGGTCATGGTCTCGATGAGCTTCCGGAGCAGGCTCTTCTCGGCGATGATCCGGGCGTGGTACTCGACGTTGGCCGCGCTCGCCACCCGCGTGGTCAGCTCCGAGAGGTAGTAGCCGCCGATGCCCTCGAACTCGCCGCGCCGCTTGAGCTCCTCGGTGAGCGTGATGAGGTCCACCGGGTTGCCGCGCTCGAAGAGGCCGAGCATGGCCTGGTAGATGCGGTGGTGGCGGGCGTCGTAGAACGCCTCGGCCGGCAGGATCTCAATCGCCTTCGGGATCGCCTCGCGCTCGATCAGCATCGCCCCGAGGACCGACTGCTCGACGTCGACGGCCTGGGGCGGGACGCGGCCGGCCTGCTCGTGGAGCGAGACGACGTTGGCGCGGGGCCGTCCGCCGCGCCGGCCGGTGAGCTTTTCGAGCGGGAACGAGCTGCCCTCCTCGATGCGGAGGGGGCGCTGCTGGGGTCCGTCCTGGTCGGGCATAGGGCGTGGGGTGAGGGGGCGAGGTTACGCCCGGACGAGCTGGTCGTAGCGGGTGCGGAGGAGCTTCATGTCCTCCCACGTCGGGCGCTTCCACTGCGGGTTGCGCAGCAGCGCTGCCGGGTGGTAGGTCACCATGAGCGGCAGCCCGTAGAAGTCGTTGAACGTCCCCCGGAGCGAGGCCAGCGACGAGGTCCGCCCGAGCAGCCCGTTGCCGGCGCTCTTGCCGACGGCGAGGAGCACCCGCGGGCGGACGAGCGCGATCTGCTTGTAGAGGACCGGGATGTGGGCCTCGACCTCGTCCGGGCGCGGGTCGCGGTTGCCGGGCGGGCGGCTCTTGAGGATGTTGGTGATGTAGACCTCGTCGCGCCGGAACCCCACGGCCTCGAGAATCTTGTTGAGGAGCTGCCCGGCGCGCCCGACGAACGGCTCGCCCGTCTTGTCCTCGTCGGCCCCCGGTGCCTCGCCGGTCACCATCAGGTCGGCGTCCTCTGGCCCGACGCCGAGCACGGGGTTGATCCGGTTCTCGTCGATCGGCGTGAGGACGGTGCCTTTGAGCCAGTCGAAGATTTCCTGGAGCGAGTCCATCCCGCGCAGCGGCGAGTCCTCGGGGATGAGCGCCTCGATGCGGTCGTAGGGCGAGAGCGCGGGGTCGAGCGAGGGGTCGGGGAGGGCACCGAAGAGGTCGGGCGGCATGGCGTCGGGAGAGGCGGCGGGCGGGAGCGCGCCCGGCAGCCAGTCGCCGCCGAGGGCGCGCTGGAAGGCGAGCACGGAGCGGGCGTCCCGCAGGAGGGCGAGCACGGCGTAGCGGGGTGTTGTGGGAGAGGTTGCGCCGAGGGGCGGGGGACAGGCTTCGGCGCGGGGTTCCGTCCGCCAATCTAAGAGGGCCGGGCGGGACAGGCAAGGCGGCCGAGGTGAATTCGCGTCGCCGCCCACTCGTCAGAGCGCCGGCCGGTCGGCCTGCTGCGCCTGCGCGCGGAGCGCCGCCGCGTGGCGACGCACCCCGTCGGCCTCGGCGGCGCGCACCGGCTCCGGCGCGGCGTTGACGAGGTGCTCCGCCGCCGCCACGCTGCCGCCCGGCCCGAAGGCGACGCGGAGGCGGACGGTGTCGCGCCGCCCGGCCTCTGTCGGATCCTCTGTCGGACCGAGCCGGACGCGCTGCCCGTCCTGCACGGCGTAAAAAAGCGCGCCGTCCTCGAAGTAGTACACGCTTGTGCCGCCGCCGTACTCGCCGAGGCTCAGGCTCTCCTCGATGAGGCGGAGCGTATCGGCGTCGAAGTAGGCGGTGAAGGTGGACGCCGCGTCGCCCGCTGCCCACGTCCCCTCGGCGCGGCGGTAGCCGTCGAGGCCCAGCTCGATCCGCACCGCCCGCCGCGCCGGCTCGGCGAAAGGGTTCGAGACCGCGACGGAGTCGGCGGCCTCCGTCGGAGGCGCGTCCGGCTCGCCTCCACACGCGGCGAGGCCGAGCGCCACGAGCAGCACACCGACGAGTCGTTTTATATCCAGCACCCCGTCCTGTCTTCTGGTCACTGCTCGCTGCTTCACGGCGCGAGGGCGGCGTGCTCGCGCACCTCGGAGAGCAGGAGCAAGCTTGCGTCGGCGTTGTGCCAGACAGCGGCGAGGTCGGCATAGGCGGCGAGGGCCGTCGCCCGGTCGCCGGCTCGCTCAGCGGCGCGGGCGAGGCCGAGGAGCGAGCGGGCGCGGCGCGGGTAGCGGGCGCGGGCTTCCTTGAAATGCTCCCCTGCCTCGTCCGGGCGGTCGAGGTCGAGGAGCACCTCACCGAAAAGCTCGTGGACCGGCTTGACGGGATAGGGTGGCCCGAAGTCGAGCGGCATCGCGTCCTCGATCTCGGCGGCCTCAGCGAGGAGCGCGAGAGCGCCGTCGCCGTCTCCGGCATCGAGGGCGAGGAGTGCGTCGAGCTCGGCGGCCGTGGCGAGCGCTCCGTCGCCGGGGTCCGGGTCGGCGGCGATCCGGGCGCGGAGCGTCTCGCGCCAAGTTTCAGCGGTGGCGCGGTCCCCGCGTTCCAGCGCGCGCCACCCGTCGGCGAAGAGCGTCCGCGCGGCGGCCCCGAGTCCGTCGGCGTCGAGGCGCGCGTCGGGTCGGTCGTCCAGCCTCCAGTCCTCCGTCTCGGCGAGGTGGTGGGCGCGCATGGTCAGGAAGAGGTCGTGCCGCTCCGTCTGGGTTTCTTGCAGCCCTTCGGCGAGGTCGAGGAGGCGGCGGGCCTCGTCCCAGCGCCCGCGCTGAAGCTCGGCGTAGTGCAGCCAGTAGAGCGCGTGCCAGCCGTGCCCGTTGAGGTCGCCGCCGCGCCCGAACGAGCGCCGGTTCATCTCGGCCCCCTCGTCCCACCGCCCGAGGGCGAAGTAGATGTGGCTCGGCATGTGGAGCGCGTGCGAGGCCGCCGGGGCAATCTCGGCGTAGACGGCGGCGGGCCGCAGCCCGAGCGGGGCGTGGACCGGGTCGTCGTAGGCGTGGATCAGGTAGTGCGCCGCGCCGGGGTGCCGGGGGTTGGCCGCGAAGACATCCTCGGCGACGGCGGCGGCCTTCATGTAGGTGGCGAAGTCGCGCCCGTCGTGGGCCGTGCCGAGAATCGAGAGGGCGTAGAGCGCAGCGGCGTCGAGGTCGTCGGGGTAGGCGGCGGCGAGCGCGCCGAGGGCGTCGGCGTAGGCAACGTCGCGCTCTTCCTTCTCGCCCTCGCCGTAGAGCGCGGCGAGCGTCCCGAGGTAGGCGCGCTCGCGCTCCGTCGTGTTTGGGATGTCCCTTCTTTCCTGGATTGCCTCCCAGAGATCGGGGCCGAGGGCAGCGCGCGCGGCGTCGCGGTCCTGCTCCTGCCAGACCGGGTGGTTGTGGGTGAGCGCCTCGCCCCACGCCGCCATCGCAAAGTCCGGGTCGAGGCGGCGCGCCTCCTGGAAAGCCTCGCGGGCGTCGTCGTACTCGAAGCTGTGAAGCATCAGCAGGCCGCGCAGAAATGGCCCCTGCGCCTCGGCCACGCCGGAGTTGGGGAAGTCGGTCGCGCCGTACTCGGCTCCGCCATCGGTGGCAGGCTGCGCAGCGAGCGGGGCGGCGAGTAGAAGAACGAGAAGAGCGGAGAGGCGTCGCATGGCCGCAGGAAAAGGTCAGGACGCAATCTACGCCGATGGCCGGCGCGGGCGGTGGAGCACCTCCTCGTAGGCCGCGAAGAGCCGCTCGAACGTCCGGTCCCACGAGAACGCCGCCTCAACGTGCGCTCGTCCTGCCGCTCCGAGGGCCTCGCACTCGGCCGCAACGGCCGCCACATTCTCCGCAAACGCCGCCGCATCGCCGACCGGCCCGAGCCGCCCGGTCTCCGGCGACACCCGCTCCACGAGCGCCCCCGCCGCGACGCCCACCACCGGCAGTCCCGACGCCTGCGCCTCGACGACCGAGAGCGCGAACGTCTCGTGCGGCCCGGCCGTCACGTACACGTCGGCCGAGGCGAGGAGCCGGGCCAGCGCCTCTTTGTCCTGCACGTAGGGGAGCACGACGAGCCGGTCGCCCCCTGCCGCCCGCGCTTCGAGCGCCGCCCGGCGTGGCCCCTCGCCGGCCAGCACGAGCCTCGGCCGAAGCCGCGCCGGCAGCAGCTCCACCGCGTCGGCGAGGACCTCGACCTGCTTCTCGGAATCGAGCCGGCCGGCGTAGACCAACAGCAGGTCATCCTCTCCGATCCCGAGCCGGTCCCGCAGCGCCTCGTCGCGCTTCGAGGGGTGGAAGAGGCCGAGGTCCACGCCGAGCGGGACGGCGGCGAGCGGCGCGGCGATGCCCATCCGCCGGAGCTTCTGGACGAGAGCGGGGGAGACGGCGAAGCCGCGGTCGCAGCGGTCGAAGACGGCGCGGACGTAAGCCTCAGCCCAGCCCTCGGCGCGGCACGCTGCCGCCGGGCCGAGCAGGTTCTCCACGGCCGGCCGGACATAGGCTGAGGGGAGGTCGGTGTGATAGAACGCCGTGAGGGCCACGGGCCGCGCACTGTGCTTGCGGTACGAGAAGGCCGCCCACGGGGAGGTATAGAACGTGTGCAGCTCGATCAGGTCGGGCTGCGCGAGCGCGAGGGCCGCCCGCACTTTGTCCATGCGGAGGAAGAGGCGGTACGGGGCCGCCCCCGGAATCACCGGCCCGGCCACGCGGACCGTCGTCGCCCCGCCCGAGCGCTCAACCGCGTCCGAGGATCCCGGCGCGATCAGGACGTGCTCGTGGCCGTGGTCGAGGAGCCAGCGGCGCTTGGCGTCAACCGTCGTGCGGATGCCGCCGCTGGTCTCGGTGTAGGCGTGCGTGAGGTCGCAGACCCGCATGGGCAGCGCCTACGCCGGGACGGGCTGGGGCGCGACGGGCGCAAGCGCGACGAGCGGCGGGGCGGTAGGGCGGACGGCGTGCGGCGCGAGGATGTCCTCGTAGTAGCCGCGCAGCCGGGCCAGCACGGCGTCCCAGTCGTAGTGGTAGGCGCGCGCAATGGCGGCCTCGCCGAGGCGGGTGCGGCGCTCGGCGCTCCGGGCGAGGCGGGCGACGTAGTCGAGGAACCCCTCGGGGTCGCCCGGCGGGGCGAGGTAGCCCGTCGTGCCGTGCTGCACCAGCTCGCTCGCGCCGGTGGCGTCGGCGCAGACGGCGGGCAGCCCGCTCGCCATCGCCTCGAGGGTCACGTTGCCGAAGGTCTCGGTGTCGGAGGGGAAGAGGAACACGTCCGACGAGGCATAAGCCTTCGGCAGCGCGTCGCCTCCGAGGTGGCCGGTGAAGACGGTGCCGGGCAGCCGCCGCTCCATCTCGGCGCGCGCCGGCCCGTCGCCGACCATCATGCTCCGGACCGGCAGCCCGCTGCCCTGGAGCCCCTCGATCACCTCGGCGAAGATCGTCAGCCCCTTCTCCAGCACGAGCCGCCCGACGAACGTCACGAGCACGTCGTCGTCGCCGATCCCGAAGCCGCGCCGCCACCCCAGGTCGCGCTTCTGCGGGCCGAACCGGCTCGTGTCCACGCCGCGCTCCCAGAGCCGCAGCCCGTCGGCGATGCCGTGGACCCGGAGCACGGCCGCCACCGAGAGCGACGGCACGTAGACGTGCTGGCACTGCCCGTAGAACCACCGCTCGTACTTCCACAGGAACCCTTCCATCGCCTGCACCCCGTAGTACTTGAGGTAGGCCGGGAAGTGGGTGTGGTACGAGGCGACGACGGGGACCCCGCTCGCCTTCGCCCAGCCGAGGGCGCGGAGGCCGAGCACGTCCGGCGTGGCGATGTGGACGATCTCCGGCCGGAACGCCTCGAGGCGCTTGCGCGTGGCGCGCGGGAACCGGGTCGTGACGCGGTACTCGGGCCGCCCCGGTGCCGGGACCGATGGCACCGACACCAATTCGCCGATGTGCTCCATCGGCGGCTCGTCCACAGTAGGGCCGAAGACGAGGACCTCGTCGCCGCGCTCGAGCAGGCGCTCGACGAGCCGGTTCAGCGTCAGCGAGACGCCGTCCTGGACGTGGTGGTAGTTGCCCGTGAAGAGCGCGATGCGGCGCGGCGGCGGGGCCTCGCGGACGGCACGGCGCGGCGGAGGAGAGACCGGAGAGGGGAACGGCATACGTTCAGAAGCGATCACGAAGGCGGGGCTAACACGCGCTCCGGGCCAAAGTTCGGCCAAAACGGGGACATAGAAAGGCCATAGCCGCGCCCCCCGAGTTATTCACCCGATCTCACCAACCGCTGCCTCCCGCCTCCGCACCGACGCCCTATGCCTCCGCGCCGACCGCCTCGGCACGCAGGAAGCGCCCGGTGTGGCTGTCGGGGTCGGCGGCGACGGCCTCCGGGGTGCCGCCCGCCACGACGAAGCCGCCGCGCCGACCGCCCTCCGGCCCGAGGTCGAGGACGTAGTCGGAGGCCTTGATCACGTCGAGGTTGTGCTCGATCAGGACGATCGAGTGGCCCTCGGCCACGAGCGCGTTGAAGGCCCGGAGGAGCTTCTGGATGTCGTCGAAGTGGAGGCCGGTCGTCGGCTCGTCGAAGAGGTAGAGCGTGTGCTCGGCCGCCGGGCGGGCGAGGTGGGCGGCGAGCTTGACCCGCTGCGCCTCGCCGCCGGAGAGCGTGTTCGACGCCTGCCCCAGCGTGAGGTACCCCAGCCCGACCTCCTGCAGCACGGCCAGCTTGCTCGCCACGCGCTTCTCGTCGGCGAAGAAGGCCACCGCCTCGTCCACTGTCAGGCCGAGGATGTCGTCTACGTTCTTCCCATTCCATCGGATTTCGAGCACGTCCTGCTTGAAGCGTCGCCCGCCGCACGCCTCGCACTCGAGGAAGAGGTCGGCCAGGAACTGCATCTCGACCTTCACCACGCCGTCGCCCTGGCAGACCTCGCACCGGCCGCCGGGGACGTTGAACGAGAACGTGCCGGCCCGGTAGCCGCGCACCTTCGCCTGGTGCGTCTCGGCCAGGAGCGTTCGGATCGCGTCGAAGGCCTTGATGTAGGTCACCGGGTTGCTCCGGGGCGAGCGGCCGATCGGGCTTTGGTCCACCAGCTCGACGCTGTCCACCAATTCGTGCCCGCGGATGGCGTCGTGCGCGCCGATCTTGCCGTCCACCTCGTGCCCCTTGAGCCGCTGGAGGCCGCGGTAGAGCGTCTGGTTGACGAGCGTGGACTTGCCGCTCCCGGAGACGCCGGTGACGCAGACGATCATCCCGAGCGGGAAGGCCACGTCGAGACGCTTGAGGTTGTTCTGCCGGGCGTTCTCGACCGTGATGACGCGCTCGGGATCAACGGGCCGCCGCGCCTCGGGCACCGGGATCGCCTTGCGCCCGGAGAGGTACGCGCCCGTCAGCGAGTCCGGGTCGTCCAGAATCTCCCCGAAGGTGCCCTGGAAGATGACCTCGCCGCCGTGCGCCCCGGAGCCGGGGCCGATGTCCACGATCTGGTCCGCCCGCCGCATCATCGCCCCGTCGTGCTCGACGACGAGGACGGTGTTACCGATGTCGCGGAGGCCTTCGAGGATGCGGATGAGGCGCTCGTTGTCGCGCGGGTGCAGCCCGACGGTCGGCTCGTCGAGGACGTAGAGGCTGCCGACGAGCGAGGAGCCGAGGCTGGTGGCGAGGTTGATCCGCTGGCTCTCGCCGCCGGAGAGCGTCTGCGAGAGCCGGTCGAGCGTGAGGTAGTCGAGGCCGACCTCGACGAGGTAGCGGAGCCGTTTGCGGACCTCGTCCATCACCCGCCCGGCGACGGCCTCCTGGTATTCCGAAAGCTGCATCGCGTCGAAGTGGGCCTTCGCGTCGGCCGTCGTCAGCTCGCAGACCTCGCCGATGTGGTAGGCCGGTACGTCGCCGCCGCCGGCCCGGACGTAGAGCGCCTCCGGGCGGAGCCGGTAGCCGTCGCACGCGGGGCAGGTCGTGTAGCCGCGGAAGCGGGCGGCGAAGATGCGGTAGTGCATCTTGTACGACTTCTTCTCGAGGTAGCGGAAGAAGCCGCGGATGCCGGCGTAGCCGCCCGCGCCGCCCCATACCCACTCCCGCTGCGCGTCGGTCAGCAGGCTGTACGGCGTGTCTATCGGGAACTGGATGCCCGCCGCCTCGCGGATGAGGTCGCGGAGGTGCTTGCCCCACTGCTCGGTGCGGAACGGGGCGACGGCCCCCTGCCGGAGCGAGAGGTCGGGGTTCGGGATGACGAGGTCCTCGTCGAGGCCCGGCACGCGGCCGAAGCCCTGGCAGACAGGGCACGCGCCGACGGGCGAGTTGAAGCTGAAGAGCTGCGGCGTAGGCTCCTCGAACGTCATCCCGTCGCGCTCGAAGAGCGCGCTGAAGGCGAGCGTCTCGAACGGCCCCTCCCTCGGCGCGGTCACGACGACAACCCGCTCGCCGCCCTCGCGGAACGCCTGCTCCACCGAGTCGGCGATGCGGGCCGTCGTGGCCTCGTCGCCCCCCGCCTCCGCGGGGGCAGGCTTGCGCACGGTGAGCCGGTCCACGAGCACGAGGAGCCGCGCCTTCGGCGTCTTGACGGCCGCGGCCTCGGTCTCGTTGAGGTCAATCGTCTCGGGCGCGTCGCCCTTCTTACGGGCCTTGTCCGTCGGGAGCGCGAGGAGGCGGAAGAAGCCGCGCGCTCGGAGCGCCTCGAGCTCCTCGGTTTTGCTGCGGCCTTTGTGCTCGGGGAGCGGGAAGCAGAGATAGAACCGCGTGCCGTCGGGCAGCCCCGT